>JBFIUJ010000178.1:0-6503 GCA_041607595.1 Gemmatimonadales bacterium
CCCGCCCACGGTCCACCCCGGCGTGACCCACCCGGAGGGGACCACGCCCCTCCTCACCCGCGAGGCGGTGGACCGCTGGGCCGAGGGCCCTGTGCTCCTGAAGCACGAGGGCCTCAATCCGACCGGGAGCTTCAAGGATCGCGGGATGGCGGTGGGGGTCACGCAGGCGCTTCGGGTGGGCGCGACGGGCGTGGCCTGTGCCTCCACCGGAAACACGGCGGCCTCCCTCGCGGCCTACGCCGCGCTCGCCGGGCTCCCGGCCCTGGTGCTGGTGCCGGCCCGGGCGGTGGCGCTGGGGAAGCTCGCGCAGGCGGTGGCCTACGGGGCGCGGACCCTCCTGGTGCAGGGGGACTTCGACGCCTGCCTGGCCCTGGCGCAGGAGGCGGGCGAGCGGCTGGGCGTCTACCTGCTCAACTCGATCAACCCATTCCGTCTCGAAGGGCAGAAGACGATCGTGTTCGAGGCCTTGCAGCAGATGGGCTTCGAGTCGCCGGACTGGATCGTGGTGCCGGCGGGCAACCTGGGCAACACGGCGGCGTTCGGGAAGGCGCTGCGCGAGGCCCGCGCGTGGGGGCTCATCGATCGGGTCCCCCGCCTCGCGGCGGTGCAGGCCGCCGGGGCGGCTCCCTTCGCCGCGGCATTTCGCGAGGGGTTCGTCCGGCGCCACCGGGTCACCGCGGAGACGGTAGCCACGGCGATTCGCATCGGCGACCCCGCGAGCTGGGATCGTGCGGTGCTGTCGATCCGGGAGACCGACGGCACGGTGACGACCGTGACCGACGCGGAGCTGCTCGAGGCGAAGGCGGTGGTGGATGCGGCCGGGGTGGGGTGCGAGCCTGCGAGCGCCGCCGGCGTGGCCGGCGTGCGACGCCTGCGCCGCGAGGGGATCATCGGGCGGGACGAGCGGGTGCTCGCCGTGCTGACCGGCCACGTGCTGAAGGACCCCGAGCTCCTGCTCGACTACCATCGCCGCGACCCGGCGCCGCCGGGCGCGAACCCGCCGATCGAGATCGCCCCTCGGCTGGAGGAGGTGGCGCGCGCGCTGGGAGTCGACCTGGCTTAGGGGCGCGCGGCGCGGGCCCGCGTCACGGCGTCTCCCAGCTCGGTGTAGGCGGTCGGATCCACCTCCCGGAAGGGGATCTGGCGGTAGGCGATCCGCCCATCCGGACCCACCACGAACAGATTTCGGTTATCGAGGTTCGACCGCGTGCTCCGCGCGCCGTAGAGGCGGCCCACCCGTCCGTCCTCGTCGCTCAGGAAGCGGAACGGGTAGTCCCGGTCCCGTGCCCACGAGGCGAGCTCGGCGGCGCTGTCCACGCTGATGGCGAGCAGCACCACGTCGTTTCCGGTGCCGAAGATCGTCGCGTACTGATCACGGTACGCGTCCATTTGCACCGTTCAACCCTTGGTCCGCGCCTTGAAGAAGAAGGCCAGGACGACGGTCCGCCCGCGGTAGTCGCTGAGGCGCACCGAATCGGGCAGGATGCCTTCCCGGGCGGCGCCGACCAGCGCGAAGTCCGGCGCGGCGACACCGACGTCGAGGGGCGGCGTCGCGGCGGCCGGGTCCTGGGCCGCGGAGGCCATGGGCAGGACGAGCAGGGCCGTGAGGGCGATGGCGTGTCGCATGCGGGATTCCCTCGGATCTCGGGCGAGGCGCGTCAGCGGCGCTGCACGCGCCAGATCGTGCGGTTGCCGTCGGCGGCGATGTAGAGCGAGCCGCGCGGACCGACCGCGACCCCGCTGGCCCGCAGGTCGGTCGCTCCGCGCCGGCTGGTGGCGAAGGTCTCGTAGGTCCCGGTCGCCTTCCCGTCCGCGAAGGGAACGAACACGACCCGATAGCCGGCCTGCGGCAGCGGCGCGCGGTTCCACGATCCGTGGAAGGCGATGAAGGCGCCGCCCCGGAATCGGGCTCCCAGCGCAGTGCCGGGATAGAAGGTGAGGGCATTCGGGGCCCAGTGGGCCGGGAAGCCGATCACCGGATCTTGCATCTGGGCGCAGCGGCCCACGGTGCTTCCGTCGCCGCCGTACTCCGGCGCCAGCACCTTCTTCTTCAGCTGCGGATCGTGGTAGCAGTAGGGCCACCCGATGTCGGTGCCCTGCCGGATCTGCGCGAACTCCTCCGACGGGTTCTCCGCGTTCTGCTGGTCGCTGAACCCCCAGTGCGCACTCAACTGGTCTCGCCCGTGGGTGGTGGCGTAGAGGTCGCCCGTCTCCGGGTGGACGGCGAGTCCCATCGCGTTGCGCAGCCCGGTGGCATAGCGGGTTCCGTCGGCGAGGGTCTGGTTGAGCCGGGTGGGGTCGAACCGCCAGATCCCGGCGCGGGTCTCGAGCTCCGTGCAGGGATCCTGTCCGGGCGACCGCGCGGTGCGGTCCTGCACCTGACAGCTGTTGGTCCGAGAGCCGACATTCAGGTAGAGGGCGCCGTCGGCGCCGAACGCGAGGTTCTTGCTCCGGTGCCCGCCCACCGGGAGGTCCCGGATGACGACTTCGGGGTCACCCGCCGGCTCCAGCTGGCCCGCGGCCCACGGGTAGCGGAGGACCCGGTCGTCCGGCGCGAAGTACAGGTACCCGCCATGCAGGGCGATCCCGGTGCCGCCGGCGGGGCCGAAGGTCTTCCGGAGGTCGGCCTTGCCGTCCCCGGTGGTGTCCCGCAGGGCCAGCACACCGCCTGTCCGGCCGGCGACCGCGGCGAAGACGTCGCCGTTGGCGGCCACGACCAGATGGCGCACCGCCCCAACGTCGTCCGCCACGACCAGAGCGCAGAACCCCTCCGCCACGACGAGACCCCCATCCTCTGGATCGCAGGTCAGGGGCTGGGTCGGAGCGGACCGGAGGAGGGCGGCGCCGCCCAGGAGGGTCACGAGACCCAGGGCGGCGAAAGCGGCGGAACGCGAGAGGGGCATGGCGGGCACTCTGTGGACGAGGTCAGGGGGAGGCCGTGGCGGCTCCACGCGGAGCGCCCCGCGACCGGTCCCGGCGCCTGGCGACGGAGGTGGTGGTAATGTAGCGCTGGATCCCGCCAGGGCGAGGGCTGGCCGCGCAGCCGGTTTGCCGGGGCGGCCTGGGCCCTTATCTTCCCGGCCCATGTCGAACCCGCAATACATTTTCACGATGTACGACCTGCGCAAGGTCGTGCCGCCGAGCCGGGAGATCCTCAAGGGGATCTCGCTGTCGTTCCTGCCTGGCGCGAAGATCGGCGTCCTCGGTGGCAACGGCGCCGGCAAGAGCACCCTGCTGCGGATCATGGCCGGGGAAGACACCGACGTGATCGGCGAGGCGAGGCCGGCGGACGGCATCACGATCGGCTACCTGCCGCAGGAGCCGCGGCTCGACGCAGCCAAGGACGTGCGGGGCAACGTGGACGAGGCGGTGGCGTCCACCCGCGCCCTACTGCGCGAGTTCGAGGCGGTCAGCGCCCAGTTCGCCGAGCCGATGTCGGACGACGAGATGCAGGCGTTGCTCGAGCGGCAGGGGGACCTGCAGACCCGGATCGAAGCGCTCGACGCCTGGGACCTGGACCGCCGCATCGATATCGCGATGGATGCGCTCCGGCTGCCCCCCGGGAACGCGGGCGTCGAGACCCTCTCGGGAGGCGAGCGGCGGCGGGTCGCGCTCTGCCGGGTGCTGCTCGCCCAGCCGGACCTGCTCCTGCTCGACGAGCCGACCAACCATCTGGACGCGGAGTCAGTCGCGTGGCTCGAGCGCCACCTGGCCGAGTTCCCGGGCACCGTGGTCGCGGTGACGCACGACCGTTACTTCCTGGACAACGTCGCCGGGTGGATCCTGGAGCTGTACCAGGGGGAGGGCATTCCCTGGAAGGGCAACTACTCCTCCTGGCTGGAGCAGAAGCAGCAGCGTCTGGCCACGGTGGAAAAGCAGGCCTCCGCCCGGCAGAAGACCCTGCAGCGCGAGCTGGAGTGGATTCGCATGGCCCCGCGGGCACGCCACGCGAAGTCCAAGGCCCGGATCAGCGCCTTCGAGGAGCTGCGCGCCGCGAGCGAGCGCCAGGCGGAGGGCACGGCCGAGATCCTGATCCCGGTGCCCGCGCGCCTGGGCGACGAGGTGGTCGTGGCGGAGGGGCTCGTCAAAGGCTACGGCGACCGGCTGTTGATCGACAACCTCAGCTTCTCGCTGCCGCGGGGGGGCATCGTCGGCGTCATCGGCCCAAACGGCGCCGGCAAGACCACGCTGTTCCGGATGATCGTCGGGCAGGAGCAGCCGGATGCCGGCGTGCTGAAGGTCGGCTCGACGGTGGAGCCGGCCTACGTGGACCAGGCGCGCGACGCGCTGGCTGGGGACCGGACCGTCTACGAAGAGATCACCGGCGGGCAGGAGCAGCTCCAGTTCGGCAAGCGGACCGTCAACGGTCGGGCCTACGTCGCCGGGTTCAATTTCCGTGGGGCCGACCAGCAGAAGCGGGTGGGCACCCTCTCGGGCGGCGAGCGGAACCGGGTCCACCTGGCCAAGCTGCTCATGCGCGGCGGCAACCTGCTCCTGTTGGACGAGCCGACCAACGACCTCGACGTGGACACCCTCCGGGCCTTGGAGGAGGCGCTCCTTGCCTTTGCCGGGTGCGCGGTGGTCATCAGCCACGATCGCTGGTTCCTGGATCGGATCGCGACCCACATCCTCGCGTTCGAGGGCGAGAGCGAAGTCGTCTGGTACGAAGGCAACTACCAGGAGTACGCGGCCGACTACCGGCGCCGCAAGGGCGCGGCCGTCGACCAGCCGCACCGGATCAAGTACAAGAAGCTCGTCCACTGACCCCCGCCCGGGCGGCCCGCGCCGCCCCGCCAGGTCTCCATGAATCCGATTCGCGCCAAGTTCCCCTACCTCCCGCCCCGCGTCGGCGGCCTCGCCGAGCTCGCCACCAACCTCGGGTGGAGCTGGAGCCGGGATGCGCGGGGCATCTTCCGCTCCATCGACCGGTTGCTCTGGCAGCAGACGCGACACAACCCGATCCTGATGTTGCAGCGGGCCGACCGCGAGCGCCTCGACGCCTGCGCGGCGGATCCCGGCTTCCTCGAGCGCTACGACGCGCTAGTGTCCTGGGCGGCCCACGAGCGGACGGCCGAGGGGGCGTGGTTCACCCAGACCTTCCCGGACCTGGCCGGTCTGACCGTCGCATACTTCTGCGCCGAGTTCGGGTTCCACGCCTCGGTCCCCATCTACTCCGGCGGGTTGGGCGTCCTCGCCGGCGACCATTGCAAGACCGCCTCGGACCTCGGCGTGCCCCTGGTCGGCGTCGGGCTGCTCTACCGTCGCGGCTACTTCGACCAGCGCCTCCGGCTCGACGGCTGGCAGGAGGACGGCGACGAGCGACTGGACCCGACCACCACGCCCCTGGTCCAGCTCTTCGCGGCGGACGGGGCACCCCACCTCGCCACCGTGCGGACCTTCGGCCGCACCGTCCACATCGGGGCCTGGCAGATGATGGTGGGCCGCGTGCCGATCTACCTGCTCGACACCGACCTCGACGCCAACGACCCGCTGGACCGGGACCTCACCGGCCGGCTCTACGGCGAGGGCCTGGACCTGCGCCTCCGCCAAGAGTGGGTCCTCGGCGTGGGCGGGGTCCGCGTGCTTCGCGCCCTGGGCGTGGCTCCGAGCGTCTGGCACGCGAACGAGGGACACGCCTCATTCATGATGGTGGAGCGGATGCGCGAGCTGGTGGCCGGCGGCACGCCGGTGGCGGACGCGATCGGCACGGTGCGGGCCGCCAGCGTGTTCACGACCCACACGCCGGTCCCCGCTGGCCACGACACCTTCGACCTGGAGCAGGTGGAGCGCTGCACCGGTCCGGTGTGGGAGGACCTGGGGCTCGAGCGCTCGCAGTTCTTCGGCCTCGGACGACACCATGCCGTCGACCAGGACCGCTTCCACATGACGGTGCTCGCGATCCGCCTCTCCCGCTGGGTGAACGGCGTCTCCCGGCGCCACGGCGAGGAGTCCAGGCGCATCTGGCAAGGCCTCTGGCCCGGCCGGCGGGCGGAGGACGTGCCGATCGGCCACGTGACCAACGGCGTGCACCTGGCCACCTGGATGGCTCAGCCCATCATGTACCTGCTCGATCGCGTGCTCGGCACGGACTGGGGGCTCCGGCTCGATCGGTCCGATTTCTGGGAAGAAGTCCTGAGCCTGGACGCCGCCCAGCTGTGGGAGGCGCACCGCCAGCTCAAGGGCGCCCTGCTCTCGCTCATCCGCGAGGAAACCCGGCGGCGCTGGGCGGACCACTGGAAGGAGGCCACCCACGTGGTGGGCGCCGGCACGCTGCTCGATCCGCAGGCCTTCACCATCGGCTTCGCCCGCCGCTTCGCCACCTACAAGCGCGCCGACCTGCTCTTCCGGGATCCGGAGCGCCTGCGGCGGCTCCTCGTGGACGACCGGCGGCCGGTCCAGATTATCTTTGCGGGGAAGGCCCACCCGGCGGACGACCCCGGGAAGGGCGTGCTGCAACACATCTACCAGTACACCCGGGATCCGCGATTCGAGGGGCGGGTGGC
>JBFIUJ010000179.1:0-6487 GCA_041607595.1 Gemmatimonadales bacterium
CATCGGGAGCTCCAATTCAGGGAAGAAAGGGCGGAACGGTGAAAAGATACCCCCGCCCGAAGGCGGGGGCAGTCCCGAGTGGCGGAGCGCCGCGCGCCCGGGGCCGGCACATCAGTGCCGGATGATGAAGATCGTCGGGTGGTTTGCTCCGACGACCGGTCGAGGCACCGCGTCCGGCACGGTGCCGATCCGCCTTCCAGACCGGTCGAAGAGCTCGTAGTGCTTGAGGGGTGCCGCCCGGAGTCGGCGGCGGAGCCAGCCCAGCGTCCGACGGGGCGGACGGGCCGCTCGGCGCGCACCGGAGCGAAGCGCCTCGGGCGGCGCGATCGACGGTGCGGACATGAGCCCCTCCTTGCGACGAGTTCCCAGTGCGTGGGGACCATTCTGGCTGGCCTCCGATGGACACTACGGGGAGACCGGCGCCGGCGTTTCATTGTGGGACCATGGCAGTCGGGCCCGACCGGGCCCAGATTCCTGGGCCTCCACTCCCCGACCCCAGCGAGGTCCCATGCGAGCCGTCCTCAGTCGGCGTTCCCTCCAGCTCGTCGCGCCCGTCGCCCTGCTGCTCCTGCCCGGCGCCGGAGGCCTCGCGGCCCAGGCGCAGCCTGCGCCATCGGCCCGGCCGATGCCCGCCGCGAGGCCCGCAGACGTGGCCTCGGTCGACGCGATCGTCGCCGCGCTGTACGACGTCATCTCGGGACCGGCCGGGCAGCAGCGCGATTGGGACCGGATGCGCTCGCTCTTCATTCCCGGGGCGCGGCTGATTCCCACCGGCCCGCGGCCCGAAGGCGGCGTGGGCTATCGCGTGCTGGATCTGGAGGGCTGGATCGCCGGGGCGGAGGGGTGGCTGATGACCAACGGATTCTTCGAACGGGAGATCGCGCGGAAGGCCGATCGCTATGGGAACATCGTCCACCTCTTCAGCACCTACGACTCCCGCTACAAGGCGGAGGACCCGGCGCCCTTCGCCCGTGGGATCAACAGCATTCAACTGGTGTTCGACGGGACCCGGTGGTGGGTCGTGACCGTGTTCTGGCAGGGGGAGTCGGCGGATCACCCGATCCCGGCGGAGTACCTCCCGGGGCGCTGAGGCGGCGGGTCCGTTAATCGTCGTCCAAGTCGGACGGCGCAATCATCGCCTGCAGCCGGGCGAGGATCATGCGAGCCTCCGGCTCCCGGCCGGCCGGCACCGGGAGGCGGAGGCGTGCCGCACCCCACCCGCCATTCGGCCCCTCCACCGCCGCCCCGACCGTCAGCACGGCCGGGGTCCCTTCCTCGAGCACGGCCAGGGCGACGAGCGGCTCTCCGGCCTCGTCTCGCCATCGCACCACCGTCTCCTCGAAGCGAACCCCCCGGTCGGTGATCACCACTTCGGCCGGGTCGCGGTCTCGCCCCGCGAACCAGCGGTGGAAGCGATCGGCCCAGAGGGGAAACGCGGAAAACCCCAAGCCGAACGGAAGCCCGACCCAGGGGCCGAGGAGCCACCAGAGGGCCGCGCCTCCGAGGACGCCGGCGGCGACGGACGGTGCCATGATCCGGCGGTAGTACGCGCCATGGGTCGCGCCCCATTCCGCCTCGACGAACATCCGCCATTCATCCGGCCTACAGCGCCAGCGGGCCAGCTCCCGTCCGTCGGGTGCGCGCTCTTGCCCCGCGGAGCGGTACACCAACCCCGAGAGGCCGAAGATGAGGGCGAGCGCGCCGGCGACGGACCAGACCACGGTGCGGCCGCCAGCGGGCAGGACCACCGCCGCGAGGGCGGCGGCCAGGGCGACCGCCACGACGATCCCGCTGTTCCGCGCCGCGCGGGGCGGCCGTCCCAGACCCACGGCCAGGTCCTCTACCGGACGGCCCGGGCCAGCGTGTCGTGGTGCTCCAGGATCAAGGTGCGGAGGTAGGGGCCGATCCGGTCCGCCCCGGCAAAGCCGGCCGCCCGGGCCGCCGCCTCCTCCTGCTCGGCCGGGATGCCTTCGCTTTCGGCGAAGTGCCGGAGATCCCGGTAGAGCCCGATGGTTACCACGTCCCAGGCCGCGCCGGCTTCGCGGGTGAAGATGAGGTTCTGGGGACGGTCCAGGGCCGCCAGGAAGGCGTTCTCCATCAGCCGCTGCCGCCGGAGCTCCTCCCGCCTGCCCGCGAGCGCCACGAACATCTCCACGTGGAAGTAGCCGGCGGCGCCGAGTGCCGGGGCGATGGTGGAGAGTGGCGGTCCCCAGACGAACAGGTCTTCTCGGCGCGCCGTGCGGCGGTCCACCTCACGGGCCCAGGCGTCCGCCGGCACGTCCGCTCGCGCACTCGCCGAGTCGCGTCGACCGGCGCGCGTCGGCGCGTAATGCTCGGCGAAGCTCCCCATCGGAGCCAGCACGAGGAGGTCCCATTGATCCCCCTGACTGTGGCGCATGAGGAACACCGGCCCGTCCCCCCCGGCCAAGTGGACCGATCGGCGCTGCCGGTGCAGGTCGATCAGCGGAAGGAGCTCGCCCGGCGCCGCGCGCAGGAGGGTCATGCGGTAGAGGAACGTGGTGTCGGTGGCGGCCGAGCTGCCGAGAATGATCGCCGCCAGCAGGAACGCGGGCATGGGCTCTCCGGGTGCGGGTCGCGGCAAGGAGGGACGGCAGAAGCTACACGGTCGGTTCGGGGCCTGACAGGCAGAGGTGATGCAGCGCACATCGCGGGGCCGGGCTTCCGTGGATGCTTGGACGGTGCGACATTGCAGGCGCCGGCCGTCCGGCGCTCGTTCTTCACGTCACGGCAAGGATCGTCTCATGCGTCTCGTCCGCGTCGCCCTCGGCGCGCTCCTCCTCCTGTTGTCGGTCCCGTCGCTCGGCGAGGCCCAGTTCCTCCCCAATACTCGCCAGGGGCTCTGGGCGGGACTCGGGCTCGGCCGGGGCGCCGGCCGCATCGGGTGCGCCATCTGTCGCGGCGACCGGGAGACCGACCTGTCGGGATACGTCCGGTTCGGGGCCACGGTCTCCCCCCAGTTCCTCCTGGGCGGGGAGGTGGATCATTGGCGCCGCAGCTCGGAGGATCTCTCGGAGCGCATCACCAGCTACCAGGCGGTGGCGTACTGGTACCCTGGCCTCCGCGGCGCGTTCTACGTCAAGGGTGGGCTCGGGGTGGTGACCTACCGGGCGGAGGACGAGGCGGATCTGCTCCGGGCGGATGCGCTTGGGGGGCAGGTGGGAGTCGGCTACGAGCTTCGGGTGGCTCGATCGTTCTCGTTCACTCCCTACGTCAACTTGATCGGCTCGTCCAAGGGGGACCTGAAGCTCAACGCGGCGCCGATCACCGACGATGCCAATGTCAGCCTCTTTCAGTTCGGCGTGGGCCTGACCTGGCACATGGGCGTAGGATCCCGCTGACGATTCGCCGAAGCTGCCAACTCCTGCGCCATTCGATATTGAATGGCGCATTTTTTTGCAGACAGCAAGAATCATCAGTACTGGTGTACGTTTTCTCCATGGATCCTGTGACTGCCCTCACAGAACCTGGCGGCTGGTGTTGTCATTTTACACCATCCGAAAGACCGTGGTGGCGCTGCAGTAGATTGCACAATTCCATTCTACGGTTGTCACCCCATGCTGCTTGCCCGGTCTCCCGCGCGCCCCCGTGCGCGCCGTCTCTGTGGGGAGGTTCCTATGTCCCGCCTCAGCCGCGGCCTTTGCCGCCTCGCTCCCGTGCTGTTCGTCCCTTCGGCCCTCTTCCTGGTCTCGTGCGGGGGCGAGGGCGGCGGCGCCGGCCCATCCGATCCCATCG
This sequence comes from Gemmatimonadales bacterium, assembly GCA_041607595.1. Lineage (GTDB taxonomy): Bacteria > Gemmatimonadota > Gemmatimonadetes > Gemmatimonadales > GWC2-71-9 > JBFIUJ01. The sequence goes on from JBFIUJ010000179.1 coordinate 3,754, forward strand.
GGTTCAGCCGGGCCTACGGCATCTGGACTCCCTCGGCGCAGGACACCTGCACGGCCGAGATCCACAACTCGTATTCGGTCGTGGGCCCGGACGGGAAGCTCTACCCGACGTGGCATCCGCCGGTGGATCCCGCCACGGGCTGCACTTTCGGGCACGAGCACGGCCGGGACCCGCGGGGCTCGAAGCTCTACGCCCAGACGGGGCCCATCCCGCTGGGCTATGCCAACGAGCAGCTGGACATCGCGAATCCGAACATGCCGCGTCATGAGGACCATGTCGGACACAAGGTGGAGTGGGAGAACGACATGAACCTGTCCGGCGACGGCGGCGTGGGGCAGGTGCTCAGCGTGCGGTGCGACGTCCTGGTCAAGATGCACCAGGGAACGCACTCGAAGGATGCGTTTACCAACAACATGCACGAGATGGTGTACGCGATTCAGTGCAACGAAGGGACCGCCTTCCACGTCACCCTGATGACCGTCGTGGGACGAGCGGGTGAGATGGTCCGCGGCTGCGAGACGTCCGTCCGCTTCACCGTCGGAACGGCCACGCCGCCGAACTCACCCAATGGCGGCGGGGAGCGCCGGATTCCCGACCGCACCTGCGTCGAGCGGTTCATGCTCACCCCGCCAGGCCAGCGCTCGCAGTTCCAGACCGCGCTGCGGGAGAACTGGGAGACCAGCAACTCGGTCCGCACCGAGAGCGGCAAGACCCTGGTGTCGTTCAATCCCTACATCCAGGCGCTCTTCCCGAGCCGGTTCTTCGATCCGAACGCCCCGGGTCAGGTGGGCCGTCCGATCGACGTCTGCTACGAGACCACCGCCGACGGGCGTACCGCCCAGGGCGGAGAGTGCGAGGCCTCTACCAGCAACGGGGCGGTCACCGGTCTCACCTACGACGATCCGCGTTCTCTGTTCAACGGCGTCCGTCGCTTCGTGGACATCAACAGCAACAACGTCTCGAATGAGGACGGCCCCACGGTCTGGTACTCGGATCCGCTGGGCAAGAACGCGAAGACCCAACCCTTCGCCGGGTCCATCCGGCAGTTCATCGCCAAGAAGAACAACGCGATCGGAGTGCTCTCCGGCGGCCCCCAGATCGGGCGCAACCGGAACTACGGCGGCCCCGGGGTCCACGCCCCCAACTGAGGTCGAAGCTCCCACGGCACGAGCCCCGAGCGCCATGCGGCGCCCGGGGCTCGTGCGCTTCCGCGCCGGGCTAGTCGGCCAGCCGGCGCAGGTGGGCGGGGGTGAGGGCCCAGAGGAGGGTAGCCGCCCCCGGCTTCAGCTCCCGACCGAACTCGAGCAGCGTGGCGCTCCCCTTCTTCAGCGCGATCAGGGAGTCATCCTCGCCGGTGAGCAGCCAGGCGGTCAACGTGCTCAAGTGCGGCTCGTGCCCCACCACCGCGACGATCTCCTGACCCCGGTGCCGGCGCAGCCAGGTGAGGAGCGTGTTGGGCGCGGCATCGGGCGCGAGCGCGTCCACCGTCTCCCGCGCGGGCGAGCCGTAGGCCTCGGCCAGCACATCAGCGGTCTGCACCGCCCGTACGAGAGGGCTGGTGGCCAGCAGATCGATGTGGGGCACGATGGAGACGAGGCCCCGCGCCGCCTGGCGCATGCGCCGGAGTCCCTTGGGGGTGAGCGGGCGCAGGTCGTCCGGCTGGCCGGTCTGGGAAAAGTCCTCCCGGTCCTCGGCGATGGCGTGGCGAACGATCAGCAGCTGCATGGCGCGCTATGCCCCTTCCACCTTGAGCTCGTAGATGACCACCGGGCCCGCCTTGGGGTCGTCCGCCTGCCCGGCCGGCGTCAAGCCGATCTTCTCGGCCACCCGGATGGAGGCGGTGTGGTCCGGGGGGATGGTCGCCCGCAGCAGACGCACGCCCGGGTGCGTCGTCACCCAGCGCACCAGCGCGCCGAGCGCTTCGGTGGCGTAGCCGCGACCCTCCAGGTGAGGGTAGACGGCGTAGCCCAGCACCACGGTACCTTCGGCGTCGGGCGGCCCGGCCATGCCGGCGGCGCCCACGGCCTCGCCCCCTTCGCGGAGCAGGATGAGCCAGACCCACCAGCCCAGCTCGTCCGGATTGGCCTGGATCCGCTGCAGGAAGTACGGCAGGTCCTCGCCCAGCAGAGGAGGCGGGACCGCGGGGCGGGAGAAGCGTGCTCCGGTCCGGGCCACCAGCAGCTCGGCATCACCGGCCATGAGCGCGGTGAGTTCGTCCGCACCCAGGGCCCGCAGCTCCAGCCGCTCGGTGCGCAGGACGAGATCGGCCATGGGGATCCCAATCTAGGGCACCGGCGCACCCGGCCGTAAGGGCGCGGCGCCCGGGTGGCCGTGTGGGCCGGCGGAGCGCATGTTTCCGGGCACGTCCCGTCCCTCACCCGGTGGCCTCCATGCCCGCTGGCCTTACGGCAGTCGCTGCGCTCTTCGCCCTGCTCGGGCTCCTCCTCCTGGTGCTCGCGGTGGTGGCGTTCCGACGCCGCCGCGGCCTCCTGGGCTCCGGAGGCGTCCTCCTGGGGCTCCTGCTCCTCGCCCTCGCCGCACTCTGCGTCACGATCGGCCTCGGCACCCAGGGGTACCGGGCGCTCACGCGGGAGGAAACGGCGGCCGTCGTCGTGACGACCCCGACCGGGGAGCAGCGGTTTGCGGCGCGGCTCCGCCTGCCCGACGGCACCGAGCGGACCTATGACCTGGCCGGCGATCAGATCTACATCGATGCCCACATCCTGAAGTGGCA
>JBFIUJ010000180.1:0-6423 GCA_041607595.1 Gemmatimonadales bacterium
GCGGGAGTTACGGGGCTGGCCGAGGTGCGGGCCGCGGCGGTGGCCGGAGGCTCGACCGGGCGGTGAGCGGAGGGCCGGAGGCCGCTCGGGGACAGCCGATGACCGACGTGCGGACTCGGCTCGCGTCGGCCCTGGAGGGCCGCTACACGCTCGAGCGCGAGCTGGGCGGCGGCGGGATGGCTCGCGTGTTCCTGGCGGAGGAGCTGGCCCTCGGCCGCAAGGTGGTGGTGAAGCTCCTGCCGCCGGAGCTCGGGCTTGACGTCGGCGCGGACCGGTTCCGGCGGGAGATCCAGCTTGCCGCGCGGCTCCAGCATCCCCAGGTGGTACCCGTCCTCGCCACGGGGGAGGCCGACGGGCTCCCGTACTACACCATGCCGTATATCGAAGGGGACTCCCTTCGCGCCCGGGTGGAGGCCGGCCCGCTCCCTCTCAGGGAGATCGTGTCCGTCCTCCGCGACGTGGCCCGGGCGCTGGCCTTCGCGCACGAGCGCGGGGTGGTCCACCGGGACATCAAGCCCGACAACGTGCTGCTCGCCGGCGGCTCCGCGGTCGTCACCGACTTCGGGATCGCGAAGGCGGTCTCCGCCGCTCGGGACGACGGCGGGGCCACGCTCACCCAGCTCGGCATGGCGGTCGGCACGCCGGCGTACATCGCGCCCGAGCAGGCGGCCGGGGATCCGGCGACCGACCACCGGGCAGACCTCTACGCGTTCGGCTGCCTTGCCTACGAGCTCGCCTGCGGCGCGCCGCCGTTCACCGGCCGCTCGCCCCAGGCGACGCTCGCCGCCCACTTGGTGGAGACTCCCGCACCGCTGGACGAGCGGAGTCCCGGCACGCCGCCGTCGCTCGCCGAGCTGGTGGGGCGATGCCTGGCGAAGGACCCGGCCGACCGCCCGCAGTCGGCGGCAGAGCTGCTGACGGCGCTGGAGGCGGTCGCGGTGGAGGCGACGCCCTCGGGCGCGCTCCGGGCCGCGGTCCCGCCGCCCCACGAGCCGCCCTCCATCGCGGTGCTGCCGTTCGCCAACCTCGGCTCGGTGGAGGACGAGTACTTCGCGGACGGGCTGACCGACGAGCTGATCACCGATCTCTCCGGCGTGCGGCCGCTCCGGGTGATCGCCCGAGGGGCGGTCATGCGGCTCAAGGGGACGGAGCTGGGGCTGGACGCGATCGCCCGGGAGCTGTCGGTGCGCTACGTGCTGGAGGGCAGCGTGCGGCGCGCGGGGCCGGCGATCCGGATCACGGCGCGGCTGGTCGACGCGCGTGACCTCTCCAGCGTCTGGACCGACAAGCTCTCCGGCACGCTGGAGGACGTGTTCGCCATGCAGGAGCAGGTCTCCCGCACGATCGTGGAAGCGCTCCGGCTGGTACTCACGCAGGAGGATGAGCGGCGCCTGGCCCATCGGCCCATCGAGGACCCGCGGACCTACGAGAGCTACCTCAAGGCCCGCCACGAGATGTGGGCCTGCACCCGCGAGTCGCTGGACCGCGCCCGCCGCCTGCTCCAGAACGCCCTCGACCTGGTGGGCGACAATGCGCTGCTCCTCTCGACCCTGGGCCACGTCCACCTGCATGCCCTCGACCTCGGCCTCTCCACCGACGACGCGGAGCTGGATCGCGCGGAGGGGTACCTCCAACGGGCGCACGCGCTCCCAGGCGGCACCGACTCGGCGTTCGTGCATCGGCTGCAGGGGTGGGTCCACTTCAAGCGGGGCGCCATGGGCGAGGCGATCGCGTCGCTGGAGCGGGCCCGGGTCCTGAGCCCCGGCGACGCGGACGGCGTGGTCATGCTCACCTACGCCTACCTCATGACCGGACAGGACGCACGCGCGGCCGAGGCCTCCGCCGAGGCCCTCGCGCTGGACCCGCTGACGCCTTTGGTGCAGTGCATGCCGGGCTTCGCCCACTGGATGCGCGGCGAGTTCGCCCAGGCGGTGCCGTACTACCGAACCTTCCACAGGATGGAGCCCGATAGCCCGATGGCGCGCTGGTTCCTCTGCTGGATCCTCGGACATGCCGGGGCGATCGGCGAGGCGCAGGCCCTGGCCGAGTCGCTGGAGCGGGACTTCGCGGGGACTGCCTTCGCGGCGATCGCGCGGGCCTTCGAGCGCGCCCTGCACGGCGACGCGGCCGGGGCCGAGGCCGCGATTACCCCGGACCTCCGGGCGGCGGCGGACCACGCCGAGTTCTTCGCCCGGGGCCTGGCCGACTGCTGGGGGATCCTGGGCAGGACCGACGAGATGCTGGACTGCCTGGAGGCGGCGGTGCGGCAGGGGTTCGGCCATCGCCGGTACCTCGAGACGCTCGCCCCGTTTCTCGAGCCGGTGCGGTCGCGCCCGCGGTTCAGGGCGCTGCTGGAGCGGCTGGCGCCGGCCCCGGCCTGATGGGCCGGAACCGCTCCCTGCGCCCCGATGCCGCCGGGGAACGGGAAACCGGCGCGGAAGCCCTGGGGTTCTCGTCACGGCTCGATGGAGCCGGACCCGACGAGCGCCGAGGGCGGGTGGACCTGCGATAGCTTTTTAGCTATCATGGGTCATGGACCGCGACCCATCTGCCCTCCTGCGTGAGGCACGAGCCGCCTCCGGCCTGAGCCAGCGAGAGCTGGCCCGCCGGGCCGGGACCTCCCAGTCCGTGGTGGCCCGGATCGAGCTGGGGCAGTCGAGCCCCTCGTGGGAGACCCTCCAGCGCCTCCTCGGGGCGGCCGGCTACGAGGCCCGCGCGGCGCTCTCGATCCTCCCGGTGGCGGACACCCACATGCTACAGGACGTCGAGCGCATTCTCCGGCTGACTCCCGAGGCCAGGCTCGACGAGCTCCGCGCCGTCAGCCTGCTGACCGGCGCCGCCCGCCGTGTCTAGGCCGGCGCCGCTCGACCCGGAGCGCCTGATCACGACGCTGGACCGGCACGGCGTCCGATACGTCCTGATCGGGGCCATGGCCGCTCGGCTGCAGGGATTCCCCCGCCTCACCGCCGACGCGGACATCACGCCCGCGCGAGATCGCGAGAACCTGGAGCGCCTCGCCGCCGCGCTGCGGGAGCTGGAGGCCCGGGTGTTCACCGAGGCGGTGCCCGAGGGGCTGGCGTTCGACTGCAGCGCCGAGATGCTGGAGCGCGCAGAGCAGTGGAACCTGGCAACCTCGGCGGGGCGGCTCGATCTCGTCTTCGGGCCGGCGGGTACGGCGGGGTACGAGGATCTCGCGGGGAAGGCGGTGCGGTTCGAGGTCTACGGGGCGCCGCTCCTCGCCGCGAGGCTTGAGGACTTGATCCGGAGCAAGGAGGCGGCGGACCGCCCGCAGGATCGGCAGGACGTGCTGGTCATGCGGGAGATGCTGCGGCGCCGCGCCGAGCGGTAGGAGGCGCCATGTCGAGAGCGTTCGTGAACGAGGACGCCGGTGGGCCGGACCCGCGCCACCGGTATCCCCTCCCGCCGAGGGACGACCCGGGCTTCCCCGCCGCGGCGGCGCGGGCCCTGCTCGAGGGCGCCAACCAGGGCGACTCGATCGGCGCCGAGGAGGCGACGGGCTATCGGTTCGGCGATCCGCGCCTTGCGGCGGAAGTCCTGGTGGTGCTCAGAGGGGCTCGGGAGAACGGCAACGACCGCCTGGAGCAGCTGGCCGAGCGGTTCCTGCGGCGGGCCGGCGTGGAGGTGGAGGACCCGGACGACTAAGGTGCCGGCGGCGGCTCGGCGAGCAGCCGGCGTACGGCGGGCTCGAAGGAGATCATCGCGAGCGGCCCCAGGGCGCGGTGGCGGATCCGGCCCTCCCGGTCCAGCAGGAAAGACGTCGGGTAGCCCCGGACTCCGCCGAACGACGCCTCCGACTCCTTGCCGACGATCGCGACCGGATAGGTGACGTCACGCTCCAGCAGGAAGGTCCGGACGCCTTCCGGCGAGCCCAGGTCGCGCGAGAGGCCGAGGACGACGAGGCCCTGTTCCCGATGGCGGTCCGCCATGGCCTGGAGGAGCGGCATCTCCACGCGGCATGGGGTGCACCAGGTCGCCCAGAAGTTCACCAGGACCACCCTGCCCCGCAGGTCCTCGTTCGAGAGCGTTCCGCCGTCCAGCAGCCGATACTGAAACGCTGGAGTCTCCCGCTCGCCGGTCTCGAGGCCCACGAGGGCCGCGAGGTGCGGCGCCAGGCGGACCAGCACGAACACCCAGAGCAGCGCCAACAGCACGTTGGCGACCATGCGCCAGGCGCGCCGGCCGCGGGCGGGAGCGGGAATGGGAGAGGACGACATGGTGGAGAAGGTTAATCCCGCGACGTCTCGCGGGACCTCCTCTCAACGAAACGCGCCCCAAGGGACCGGGGCGCGCGTCGTCGAGCGGATCGCGGGGCACGTCAGGGAATACGCGCCCGTCCGATCGTGTTGGCGTCGGTGCCGAACCAGATGGTCCGGGTCTTGGCGTGGAACACCATGTGCCGCACGGTCCCCCCGCCGCTGGACACTTCGGTCTCGCTGAAGACCTTCTCGGTGGCCGGGTCGAACCCGACGAAGCGGTTGGGCTTGGGGCCCGTCTCCACCAGCCAGATCCGGTCCTTGTCGTCCACCGCCATCGCGTAGGGGAGCGAGGTCTTCCCGCTGGGCAGCGGCCACTCCTTGAACGCCCCGGTGGACGGCGTATAGCGGCCGAGCATCCCGCCGGTGTAGTCCACGTACCAGATGGCGCCGTCCTTGGTGATGCCGATGCGGCGGCTCCGGGCGTCGGCCCTCGGCAGGTCGATCTCCCGGAGGGCCATCGTGGCGGGGTCGATCGTGGCGAGCTTGTTGGTGCCGAAGAGGTTCACCCACGGATGGCCCTTCGCGTCCAGCTCGATGCCGTAGGGGCGCGAGCGTCCGGTGGGAACGGTCACCAGCCGCACCTTCCCGGAGGCGGGGGTGAACCGCCCGATCATGTTCGACCCCTGCAGGGTGAACCAGATGTCGCCCTTGGCGTCCTGGATCAGGGTGTGGGGGTCGCGCGCGGCGCTGTCGGGCATGGGGAAGGTGGTGATCTTCCCGGTGGCCGGGTCGAGCCGGCCGATGTTGGCGACGCGGTTCCCGGCATACCACACGATGCCCTTGGCGTCCACGATCAGGTTGTGGGGGCCCGCACCGGCTTCGAGCTCGAAGCGCTTGAACTCACCGGTCGCGGGGTCGAGTCGGGCGATGTAGTGCGCGGTCTGGCCCACGAACCAGATGGAGCCGTCGGGGGCCACCGCGGGGTCGCGCGGGCGGGTGCCCTCCCAGGGAACGGGCCACTCCTTGATGTCCACTGGCTCGGCGCCCGTGAAGGCGACCAGCGGGAGCAGGACCAACAACGCCGATGCTCTCATGGCATCTCCTCGTGAGTACAGCCGGGTGGGATTGCGGCGGGCTTGGCCGCCGGTAGCTTCTTGGGACACGCTCAGTACGCCCGGCGCCGGCCGAGCGTTGAGCCGCGTGCCTCAGCCCAGGAGCATACCATGCGGCCAGCCTGTCTGCCTCTCGCCCTCGGTCTCGCCGCCGGCTCTCTCCAGGCGCAGGTGCCGCCGCCGGCGGAGCAGATCGCCGCCGCGGTGCGTCCGGCGCCCGCTCCGCTCAGGGCGGGCGCTCGCGTGATGGGATACGCGGCGGACGGGTCGCTGGTGACCCTGCGACCGGGTACCAACGAGCTCGTGTGCCGTGCGGACGACCCCGCCGACCGCAACTTCCACGTCGCCTGCTACCACCGGGACCTGGAGCCGTTCATGGCGCGGGGCCGCGCGCTCCGGGCGGAGAACCGGACTCGCGCGGAGATCGACAGCATCCGCGAGGCGGAGATCGAGGCCGGCACCCTGGCCATGCCGAGGCACGCCACCGCCCTCTACTCCCTTTCGGCACGGCCGGACAGCTCGGGCACACCGATCGACCCGGCGACCGACGGCGATCCGCTCCATGTCGTCTACACCCCCTACGCGACGCCGGAATCGAGCGGAATCACGGCGACCCCGGCCCGCGGCGTGCCCTGGCTCATGTATCCCGGGCGGCCCTGGGCCCACGTGATGATCATTCCCGAACGCCCGCGCCCGCCCGCGCCCTAGGGGGTCGACTAGCCGCCGGCCCTCACCCGGGCCAGCTCGGCCTCGGCGGCAATGTGGCCGAAGGCAGGCCACTGCCCCGCGGCCACGATCGCCTCCCAGGTTCGTATCGCCTCGTCCCGACGACCCTCGAGCCAGTGCCACGCGCCGACGCCGTACGCGGCGGAGGCGCTCGCGACGCTGCCCGGCTCCGCGGCCCGGAGCGAGTCCACCGGAAGCATGCCCCGATAGAGCAAGAGCAGGCGGTGGTACTCGTGGTTCTCGATGACATCCAGGTCTGCGGCGATGGGCTCGAGCACGCGGGCGGCCTCGGCCCCGCGGTCGAGGCGCCGCAGGGTCAGGTAGAGCCAGTAGCTGGTCGCCACCCGCATGTCGGGGTTGGTGGAGAC
>JBFIUJ010000181.1:0-6411 GCA_041607595.1 Gemmatimonadales bacterium
GCCGCAGCTCGGTGCGCACCTTAGGCCGGCCTCGGCGTCAGCAGGGCGATGGGCAGGATGACCTCCTCCGGCGAGACCCCGCCGTGCAGGAAGGCCCCGCGGTAGCGCGCCTGATACTCCCGGAGCTTGGTGGGGTAGACGAAGAAGCGATCGCCGGTCGCCAGCAACAGCCGGGAGTTGGGCGTCCGGGGCGGCAGCCCGTAGCTCTCCATGTCCTCCACCACCAGCGCCGCGTCCGCCTCCTCGGCCCGCAGGTCGTCCCCGAACTTGTAGCGCAGGTGGGGGGTGGTGTCCCGCCGGGCGAACACGGTGGCCGGGGTATGACAGTGGATGGAGCCGTGATCGGTCGTGAGCAGCACCGGGACGTGCCGCCGCTCGGCCTCCCGGAGCGCATCCCAGAGCGGCGAGCGCTCGAACCAGGTGCGGGTGAGGGTCCGCAGGGCCTGCGCGTCCCGCGCCACCTCGAAGAGGGTGGAGTTCTCCGTGCGCCCGTGGGTCAGCTGGTCGATGAAATTGAAGACCAGCGCGGTCACGCCGTCCTGGGCGAGCAGCCCGGGCAGCCGCCGCAGCAGGGCCTCACCCTCGGCCGCGGTGAAGACCTTCTCGTAGTGGACCGGCACGCTGTCCCCGGTGAGGTCGCGCAGCTGCTCCACCAGGAGCTCGCGCTCGTGGGCGTTGAGGCTCGTCTCGTCGGACGCCCGCCACCAGGCCGGATAGCGCGTCGCCAGCTCGGCCGGAAAGAGGCCGCTGAAGATGGCGTTGCGCGAGTAGGGCGTGGCCGTCGGCAGGATCGAGAAGTAATGCGCCGTCTCGATCTCGAAGCGCGTCCCGATCAGGGGGCGGATCATGGCCCACTGGTCCAGCCGCAGGCAGTCCACCACCACGAACAGCGCCTTGCCGTGGGTGCCCAAGACCGGCTGCAGGAACTCGGCGCCGATATCCACCGAGAGCGGGGGCCGGTCCACCTCGCCGCCGTGGAGCCACTTCGGGTAATGGGCCCCGAGGTAGCGCGCGAAGTCCTGCCGCAGGCTGGTCTGCAGGGTGCGGAGCGCATCCTGGAGCCCGGGCTCGTCCGCCCGGCCGAGCCGGACCTCCCACTCCGCCAGCTCGGACACGAGCTCCACCCACTCGCGCCAGGCCATCTGCATGCCGCGATGGCCCTCCAGCTCCCGGAACCGGGTGGCGAAGTCGCGCGAGAGCCGCTGCTGGCGGATCCGGTCTCCCTCCAGGAGCCGGGTCACCACCGAGAGGATCTGACGGGGGTTCACCGGCTTGATGAGATAGTCCGAGATCTCGACCCCGATCGCGTCCTTGAGGGTCTCGGACTCCTGGCTCTTCGTCACCATGACGACCGGCATGGAGTGATCGATGCCGCGGATCGCCCGGAAGAGATCGAGCCCCCGTCGCCCCGGCATCTGCTCGTCCAGCAGCACCACCCCGTAGGGCTGGCGCTGCAGGAGCACCAGGGCGTCGTCGCCGTTCGTGGTCCGTTCGACGGAGAAGCCCTGCTCCTCCAGGAAGAGGATGTGGGACGTCAGGCTCTCGACTTCGTCGTCCACCCACAAGATGCTGCGCGGCCTCGGCATAGGCCGGAAAGGTAGAGAGGCGCCGGAGGGGGGGCAACGCGGTGGCGGCCCCGGCGGGCCGACCGTAGAATTCGACCGTGTCGTCCGCCTCGCCCACCCCTCCGCGGGTCCTCCTCGTCCGCTTCAGCTCGATCGGAGACGTCCTCCTCACGACACCACTCCTGCGCGCGCTCCGGCGGCGCCATGCGGGGGCCCACATCGCCTATCTGACCAAGCGGGAGCACGCCCCCCTCGTCCGCCACCATCCGGCGGTGGACCGGGTGATCGAGCTCGCACCCGGCGGGTCGCTCGCCGCGCTCGCCGCCGAGGTGCGGGCCCACGGGTATACCCATCTGCTGGACCTGCACGGGAGCCTCCGCACGCGCGCGCTCCGCTGGCTCGTTCCCGGCGCCTGGTCCGGCTATCCCAAGCACCGGCTCGCCCGGCTGGCATTGGTGCGGACCAAACGGAACCGGTACCCGAAGGACACGCCGCCCGTCGCCGAGCGGTACTTCCGGGCCGCCGCCGCCCTGGGAGCGGTGCCCGACGGAGAGCCGCCGGAGCTCGCCCTCCCCGAAGCGGCCCGCACACGGGTCCGCGCCTGGCTGGCCGAGCGGGGCCTGCCGGACCGGGGGATGGTGGTGATCGCGCCGGGGGCCGCCCACGCCACCAAGCGGTGGCCGCTGGAGCACTGGCAGGCACTGGTGCGGAGTCTCTCGGCCGAGGGACGGACGGTCGTGTCGGTCGGCGGCCCCGACGACGTGGCGCTCGCCGAGGCGGCCGTGACGCCCGCCGGGCTCGGCGGGGCGAGCGCCGCGGGGGCGTTCGGCCTCCTGGAGACCGGGGCCCTGGTGGAGCGGGCCGCGCTGGTGGCCTCGGGCGACACCGGCGTGATGCACATGGCGACCGCGGTGGGGACCCCGGTGGCGGCGCTCTTCGGCCCGACGGTCCGGGCCTTCGGGTTCTTCCCCTACACCGGGGCGGCAACGGTCCTCGAGCGCGACCTGCCCTGCCGCCCGTGCAGCACCATGGGCTCGGCGACCTGTCCGCTGGGCCACCACCGCTGCCTCCGGGAGATCGCGCCGGAGTCCGTGCTGGCCGCGCTGCACGGCCTCGCCCGGTGAACGAGTCCCCGGAGTCCTGGACGGAGGCTGCCGGCGAGCTGGTGGAGCATCTGGCCCGCACCGCGCGCGGGCCCAAGCGGGATGGAGTGTTCGCGGTGTGGCTCGTCCTCCGGGTGGCGGAGGGCCTCCTCGGCGCCGATCCGCTGCCGGAGCGCGGCCACCGGCGCCGGGTCGCGGCGCTGGAGCGGCGTCTCTCCAGCCTGACCCTTCCCACGCCCCTCCGCCGCGCGCTGGCCGCGGCCATCGCCACCCTTCGGGAGGGCGGGGCCACGGGCGCGGTCGAGACCCTGACCCAGCTCGTGGCGCCGGTGCGAGAGACCCTCGGGCCGTCCGTCGCGGAGGCCGTGGCCCGGGCCGCACGGGCCGCCCGCCGGCAGGTCGCCCCCGCCGGCGGGATTCCCCCATACATTTAGAGTATGGCTCGATCCTCCAGCCGCCGTTCCGGCCACCGTCTCTCGAAGGCCGAAGCCTTGGTCGCCCGGGTAGACGCCGCCGCCGAGGGCGACCCCCGCCCGGACACCGTGGCGTCCGGGTTCCCGTCCCTGGACCGGATGCTGGGCGGCGGGTTCCGCTGCGGCGACCTCGTCGTGGTCGCCGGGGATGTCGGATCCGGCAAGTCGGCTCTCGGCCTCGGGATGGCCCTACGGGCCTCACGGCTCGGGGCGCCGACCGTGTTCCTCTCGGGGGAGATGAGCGAGGACCGGCTCACCGAGCGCGCCCTCGCGCTCGAGGGTCGCCTCACGGTGGACGAGCTGCGGCTGGGTCGTCTCGGCGACTCGGCGCGCGCCGGTCTGGGCGCCGCCGCCCTCCGGCTCAAGGACCTGCCCCTCCGGATCCTCCCGCTGCTGGGCGCCGGGTTCGCCGAGGTGGAGGGGGCGCTGGACGTGCTCCCGCGACCCAGGTTGCTGCTGGTGGACTCGCTGCAGCTGGTGGCCCCGCCGGACGGGCGCCTCACGCTGGAGGAGAGCGTCGCGCAGACCACCCGGTGGCTCAAGGCCCTGGCCCTGGACCGCGGCGTGGTGGTCCTCGCGCTCTCGCACCTCCTCCCCGGCGGCCGCGCCCGCGAAGACCGCCGCCCGACCCTCGACGACCTCGGGGGCCTCGGGGCGGTGAAGCAGCACGCGGACGTGGTGTTGGCGATCTATCGGGAAGAGATGTATGCGCCGGGCAACGGCGTGGAGGGTGCGACCGAGCTCATCGTGGGGAAGAACCGCAACGGCCAGACCGGCTTCGTGGACCTCTATTTCTATCGCCGGTGGCTCCGCTTCGAGGACATGCTCGACCCGGAGCCCTGACGCCCGCTCATCGGGCCGGGGCGCCGGCGGGCGAGGAATCCCCGCGCACCACGGCGCCGCTCAGCTCGACCGTCGTGCCGGAGCCGCCCGTGACGCGCCCGATGCGGACCCAGAGCGGCGGCCCGTCCCGCTCGGCGTAGAGCACCGTCCGGCCGTCCGAGTCTTGGATGTCGCTCACCAGGTTCCACGGCGCCTCGGACAGGATGCCGCGGTAGTACCGGATGACTCCCTCCTCCTCGGTAGCGCTGTGGAAGGTGAGCTGCAGCGCGTCGGCGCCCCCCGCCCGAGAGATGAACGTCCCCTCGGGCGGCAGCGGCAGGTCGGGAATTGCGGCGCCGACGTCCGGGGACTTGACCCGAACGTCCGAACGGCACGCCGCGAGGGCCGCGAGGAAGACGATTGCGAGGAAGGGTGCGCGCATGGCGGGAGGGAGACTAGCGGCACCGCACGCGGCGGTCAAGCCATCGCGTTGCCGCCCGCCGGGGCCCGCCGCTATCTTGACCGCAGGCGCGGCGCACTGCGCGCTGCCGGAGGGGAGCACCGATGGCTGGCCATAGTAAGTGGAAGCAAATCAAGCACAAGAAGGCCGTCACCGACCAGCGGCGGGCCTCCTCCTGGACCAAGGCCATTCGGGAGATCACCGTCGCGGCGCGGGCCGGCGGCGGCGACCCGGCGGGGAACCCCCGCCTGCGCACGGCCATCGAGGCGGCGCGCGCGGTCAACATGCCGAACGACAACATCGAGCGGGCCGTCAAGAAGGGCACCGGCGAGCTCGAGGGAGCGACGCTCGAAGAGGTGACGTACGAGGGGTATGGACCGGGCGGTGCGGCGATCTACATCGAGGCGACCACCGACAACGCCAACCGGACGGTCGCGGACGTGCGTCACGCCTTCAGCCGCAACGGCGGGAACCTGGGCACCTCCAACTCCGTCGGCTGGATGTTCGACCGGAAGGGACAGATCGTGGTCGACGCATCCCAGCACGGGGAGGAAGAGGCGCTGGAGCTGGCGCTCGAGGCCGGAGCGGAGGACCTGCAGCGGGAGGGCGACGAATACGTCATCACCACCTCGCCGACCGACTTCCACGCCGTCCAGGAGTCGCTGCGGTCCAAGGGGATCGCGTTCGTCTCCGCCGAGCTGGCCATGATCCCCAAGAGCACGGTGCGGGTGGAGGGAAAGGACGCCGAGACCCTGCTCCGGCTGCTCGAGATCCTCGAGGAGCTGGACGACGTCTCGAAGGTCTTCTCCAACTTCGACATCGACTCGTCCCAGCTGGCGGAGGCGTCGTCCTGAGGCCGGGCGATCGGTGAAGGTGCTCGGCGTGGACCCCGGCACCGCCGACACCGGCTACGGCGTCATCGAGACCGGACCGGACCACGTCGCCCGCCTCATCGAATGCGGAGTCATCCGCACCCGCCCCGGCGATCCGCTCGCGGCGCGGCTGCTCACGATCCATGACGGGCTGGGCGAGCTGATCGCCCGCCACCGCCCGGACGCCGTGGCGGTCGAAGACATCTTCTACGCCAAGAACGTCCGCACCACCGTCGTGCTCGGCCACGCCCGGGGCGTGGTGCTCCTGGCGGCGGAGGCCGCGGGCATCCCGATCGGCGAATACACCCCCGCGGTGGTCAAGCAGACCGTCGTGGGCCGCGGGGCCGCCCAGAAGGCGCAGGTGGGCTACATGGTCGCCAAGCTCCTCCGCCTCGCGGCGCCGCCCTCCCCGGCGGATGCGGCGGACGGCGTGGCGGTGGCCCTCACCCACCTGCTCCGCAGTCGAGCTGGCTCGCGGCTCCGGCTGGGGACCGCCCGGTGATCGCAACCCTGACCGGGGTGCTGGCGGAGGCCGGCGGCACGACGGTCGTGATCCAGACGGACACCGGCGTGGGCTACGCGGTCCACCTGCCGCTCGGGGTCTTCGAGCGGCTCCCCGCGCCCGGCGCCCGGGTGACGCTGCACACCGAGCTCGTGGTGCGGGAGGACGGCTGGACGCTCTACGGCTTCGATCGGCCGTCGGAGCGGCACATCTTCCAGCGCCTGCTCGACGCCGGCGGCTTCGGGCCCCGTCTCGCGCTCGCCCTGCTCTCCACCCTGGGCCCCGACCGCACGGTGGCGAGCATTCAGCGGAAGGACGTGGCCGCGCTCAGCACCGTGAGCGGCATCGGCAAGAAGAAGGCGGAGCGTCTGATCCTGGAGCTGCACGATCGCTTCAAGGATCTCTCGGTCGACTCCACCCTTCCACGGCCGCAGGCGGCAGACGCAGTCCAGGCCCTGAGCGGGCTCGGCTACTCCGCCGCGGAAGCGGAGCGCGCCGTGCGGGGAGTGCTCGACGGCGCAGACCACCTCGAGCTCTCGGAACTCATCCGCCGGGCGCTCCAGAAGCTCACCGGCACTTCCGGAGGCCCTTGATCATGACCGTCCCCGCCGTCA
>JBFIUJ010000182.1:0-6365 GCA_041607595.1 Gemmatimonadales bacterium
GCACCAGGGCGCCGTGTGGATCCGCGCCGGCGGCAGCCCGGCCGCGGCCAGCTGGAGGGCGATCGCGCGGCGGAGATCGAGGCGTGGCCGCCCCTCCCCCTCCGTGATCTTCCGGGGATCGACCTCCGTCGTCCGGGCGACCTCGACGACCACCTCGGGGCCCACCTCGTAGCAACAGGCGCCGATCGCGGGCCCCAGTGCCGCGGCGAGCCGCGCGGGGGGCGTACCCGCCCGCGCCAGTCGCTCGACCCCGCGCCTGACGATTCCGGCGGCGGCGCCGCGCCAGCCGGCGTGCAGCAGGGCGCAGGCCCGGGCCGCGGGGTCCACCAGATAGACCGGGATGCAGTCGGCCGCGGTGACCAAGAGCAGCAGGCCCGCCGAGGCGGTGGCGTGGCCGTCCACCCCGTCCAGCAGGGTCCAGCCGAGCCGCGGCTCGGGATGCCAGGCGACGCGGTTGTCGTGCACCTGGTGGCCCAGCACCTGGCCCTGGAAGCCGCCGATCGACCGCCGCAGGGTGCGCCAGCGGCCGGAGACCTCGCCGACCGGGCGGTCGGTCCAGAGGCCCAGGTCGAACTCCTCCCCCAACCCCCCGTCTCCCCGTCCGGTCACGCCCGCCGTCACGCCGAACCGCTCGGCCCAGCCGGGGACCTCGAAGCGCGGGACCGGTCCGGCCGCCCGGCTCTCCCGGACGGCCGAATCAGTCCTCGAGCCGCTCAATGTCGGCTCCCAGCTCCCGCAGGCGGACGTCGATCCGCTCGTAGCCCCGCTCGATCTGGCCGATGTTGTGGATCTCGCTCGTGCCCTCCGCCGCGAGGGCGGCGAGCAGCATCGCCATGCCGGCCCGGATGTCCGGGCTCTCCACCACCCCGCCCCGGAGCGCGGAGGGGCCGCTGATCACCGCCCGGTGGGGGTCGCACAGGACGATCCGCGCGCCCATGCCGATCAGCTTGTCCACGAAGAACAGGCGGGACTCGAACATCTTCTCGAAGACGAGCACGATCCCGGCGCACTGGGTGGCGGCGACGATCGCGATGGACATCAGGTCGGCCGGGAAGGCCGGCCAGGGCCCGTCCTCCAGCTTCGGCACGTGCCCGCCCAGGTCGGACCGGACCCGGCGCTCCTGGTCGGCGTCCACGATGAGCCGGTGGCCGTCCACCCGGGGCCGGATCCCCAGCCGGTCGAACCCGAGGAGGGTGCTGCGCAGGTCGGTGGGACGCACCGGGTCGATGGTCACCGCCCCGTTGGTGACGGCCGCGAGACCGATGAAGCTCCCCACCTCGATGTGGTCCGGGCCGATCGTGTGGGAGGTGCCGAGGAGGGGGATGCCGCCCTCGACCGCGTAGGCGTTGGTGCCGATGCCCTCGATCCTGGCCCCCATCGCCACCAGCATCCGGGCCAGGTCCTGCACGTGGGGCTCGGCGGCGGCGTTCCGGATGACCGTGCGTCCCCGCGCCGCGACCGCCGCCATCAGCGCGTTCTCGGTTCCGGTGACGCTCGGCTCGTCGAGGAAGATGTCGGTGCCGGTGAGCCCGTGGGCCTCCAGCTCGTAGGCGTCTCCCACCCGGACGGTGACGCCGAGGTGCTCCAGCGCAAGGAAGTGAGTGTCGATCCGGCGCCGCCCGATCACGTCGCCGCCGGGGGGCGGCAAGGTGACCCGGCCGAACCGTGCGACCATCGGCCCCGCGAGCAGGATCGAGGCCCGGATCCGGGCGCAGAGCCCGGGATCGAGCGGCTTGCTGGTGGCGCCCCGGGTGTCCACCCGGAGCGCGTTCGGACCGGTCCACTCCACCGTCGCGCCGAGGTGCGCGAGGAGCGCCAGCATCGTCTCCACGTCGCGGATCCGGGGGACGTTGTCCAGGTCCACCGGACCGTCGGCCAGCAGGGTCGCGGCCAGGATGGGCAGCGCGGCGTTCTTGTTGCCCGCCGGCCGGACCGTGCCGCGGAGCGGCCGGCCGCCGCGAACCACGAAGCGAGGCGTCATGGCGCCAAACCTCACTCCGCCGCGAAGGGCCGTCAAGCGGCCCCGGCGCGTTTCGGGTATTCCGATCCCCTTGCATGAGACTAACTTCCATCTCCACCCGTCAGGAGGCGTATGCTCGCGATGCTCTGGCTTCAGGCTCCGGTGACCCCCGCGTGGGTCGGGCCGACGATCGCCGTGTCCCTCGCGGTGATCGCGCTCACCTGCGTGGTGTTGGGGCTCACCACCGTGCTGCTGATGCGGGCGACGCAGGCGAAGGCGGCCGAGCTGGGGAAGGCCCTGCAGGCGATGCGGGAGGACCTGGCCCCGAGCCTGCGCGCGCTCAACCGGGTTTCGGGCCAGGCCGAGGAGCTCGCCATCCTGGCCAAGCACGAGGCGGCCGGCCTCCTGCGCTCGAGCCGACGGGCCCGGCGGCGGCTGGACGCCGGGGTGGACCGGCTCACCGAGCGGATGGTGGACCTGGACGCGCTCTACGAGGTCGTGTACGACGAAGTGGAGGACACGGCGATGGGGGTCGCGGTGGCGCTCCGGACCGCCCGGACGGGCGGCCGGATCCTGCGGCGGCTGACCGGGAAGAGGAGCCGCCGGTGACGCTCCGGCGCGTCGCCCTCTCCCTGCTCGGGCTCGTGGTCATCGGGCTCGTGGCGCCCGAGGCCGCGCAGGCCTGGACCCCGGGGACCCACATCTTCCTGGCGCAGGGGGTGCTCTCGACGGCGCACCTCCTGCCGCCCGCGATCGCCGGGCTGGTGCAGGCCTTCCCCCACGACTTCCTCTACGGGAACATCGCGGCCGACAGCACCATCGCGAAGAACTTCGCGCCGGTCAGCCGGCACTGCCACCACTGGCACGTCGGCCAGGAGATCCACGACCTGGCGCCGACCGACGCGCTCCGCGCCTTCGGGCTCGGCTACCTGGCGCATCTCGCGGCCGACGCGGTCGCCCACAACTACTTCGTGCCCCGCCAGCTGGCGCTGACCAGCTCGACCCAGTCCATGGGGCACGCCTACTGGGAGAGCCGGTTCGAGACCCACCTGACCGCGCACTACGCCGGGGTGGCGAAGGAGGTCATCCAGCTGGACCACCGCGCCGCCGACGCGCACCTCGACCGGATCATCTCGCCTACGATCTTCAGCGTCCAGACCAACCGGCGCCTCTTCCGGGGCATGGTCCACCTGGTCGAGACCCGGAGCTGGCAGCGCGCGTTCCGGATGGCGCGGGAGCGGAGCCGCTGGGACATCTCGGACCGGGCGGTGGAGCGCCACATGGCGCTGGCCTTCGACTTCATCATGGAGACGCTGGGCGAGCGCTCCCCCGCCGCCCGCCGGCTGGACCCCGCCGGCGCCCAGCCGCTCCGCGCGGCGAAGATCATGCGGCGGGAGAGCCTGCGGGACGGAGGCCGGCAGGACCCTCGGCGGCTGATCGACGCGGTGGAGGAGCACTTCGGCCTGCCCGACCTGCGGTTGGGCTACTGGGACCAGGTCGAGGTCTCGAAGCCGTGGATCGCCCCGCCGGCCCGGGAGGAGGCGTCGTGACCGCCCCCACCCCCGACCAGCCTCCCCCGACCGTGATGGTGGCCACCACCTCCCCGGTGGCGATCCGGGTCTCGACCATCGCCGACGAGCGGACGCCGGACGGCTCGCTCTGCATCGGCACTTTCATCGGCGAGCGGCTGGTGGCGCGCCGCATCGTGCCGCCGGAGACGGTGGACGAGATCGTGCGGCACGGGCTCTTCGAGGAGCCGGTGCACCTGGGCCTGATCGCGGTCGAGGAGCCGCCCGGCCTCCAGTGCCGGCTCCTGGCTTTGATCGAGGCGGAGCGGATGTCGCAGGAGGAGGAGTCGCCCGAGGAGCCGTGGAAGACCAGCGTCCCGCAGCCCGAGTTCGAGCAGGACGCGGAGCCGGAGCCGGGCGAGGCCGTGCCGGTGATGCTGGGCCACATCGTGCGGCTGGACCGCGACCGCAAGCACCCGGACGACCTCCACCAGGAGGCGGTGGACGTGCTGCAGACCGTGCTGACCGGCAAGCTCTCCGAGGTGGTGGACCGCCTGCTGGAGGACCTGCTGGAAGAGTCCGAGGGGAGCGGCGGCCCGGACGCCCCCCCTCCCCCGGAGAGCCCGGACTCCCCGGCCTGACCCATCCCAGAGGGAGGACGCGATGCCTCTGATGCTCCTGCTGCTGGCGGCGACCCTGCTCCCGCCCTCGGACGCGCCGCCGGCGGGCGACGAGTGGACCCTGCTGGGGAGCCGGCGGGTCAGCTTCGCCGCGGAGAAGGACGTGATCGCGGTGACCGCCGCGGCCGGCCGGTTCACCGCGATCCGGTTCGAGGTGGAGCGCGGCGACCTGGAGCTCTACAACGTGCGGGTCGTGTTCGCCAACGGCGAGGCGTTCTCGCCGGACACCCGGCTCGAGTTCCGGCAGGGCTCGCAGAGCCGGGCGATCGATCTGCCGGGCGAGGCGCGGGCGATCAGCCGGATCGAGTTCTGGTACCGGAGCCGGGTGCGGCGGGGGCACGCCACCCTGAGGGTGTTCGGCCGGACGGCCGGCGACGGGGATGCGGGTGGGGGCGGAGACGCCGGGGCCGGGGTGGACGTCCGGGGGTGGGAGCGGATCGGTGCGCGCCAGGTCAGCTTCCGGGCGGAGCGAGACGTCATCTCCGGCGCGGGCGACGGGCGCTTCCGCGCGCTGCTCCTGGTGGTGCAGGGCGGCGACCTCGAGATGTTCGACGTCACGGTCCGGTTTGGGAACGGCGAGACCTGGAGCCCGGCGACGCGGCTCGCGTTCGCCGAGGGCTCCCGGAGCCGCGTGCTCGACCTGCCGGGCGAGGCCCGCGCGATCCGGACCGTGTCGTTCCGGTACCGGAGCACGGTGCGCGGCGGGACGCGGGCGACGGTCTCGGTCTACGGCCGCTGAGGGCGGGCGCCGCGTGCGGGCGCTCCCCGCCCCGGCGTCCCCCTCGAGAGAGCACCTCCTCCCACGACATCCGCCGGGAGGTCCCGAGCCATGCACGCGCAGCTCGAGCGGGAGCGCCATCCCCTGCTGGCGGCCGAAGTCGCGCTGGTGAGCGCCATCGTCCACGCCGCGCTCGCGCTCGGGGCCCTCGTCGCCACCGCCGACTCCGGCGAGCCGACCGAAGAGCCCCCGGATGCCCCGGCCTTCTTTCTCATCGCCATCGACCGCACCCTGCCCCCGCCGCAGGTCCACGACGTGGCCTGGGTCGAGCCGGCGGGCGGCGCCGCCGGCGACGCCGTCCCCCGGGACGAGGGCGAGGGCCGGGCCGCGGCCGCCGCCGCAGGCGCCCGCGGGGGGGCCCGCGCCGCGGAGCTGGTGGCCACCCCGCCGACCGACTTCGCCTGGCTCGACTCGGTCGTGAGCGTGCTCCAGGTGGACTCGGCCGCCGTGCGCTACGAGGGGAGCGCCGCGCCGTCCTATCCGCTCGATTTGCTGGAGCAGGGCCTGGAGGGCCTGGTGGACGCCCAGTTCGTGGTGGACACCAGCGGCGCGGTGGAGCCGCGCTCGGTCGAGATCATCCAGGGCACCCACCCCGGGTTCATCGCCTCGGTGCGGGAGGCGCTCCGGCTGATGCGCTTCCGCCCGGCCGTGATGGGCTCCCGCAAGGTCCGCCAGCTGGTGCAGCAGCGGTTCCGGTTCGAGATCACCCGTCCCCTGCCTGACCCAGAGACCGCGACGCCTCGCTGACGCGCCCGCTCATGTAGCGCCGCCCCCACACCGCGGAGTCGGTGCAGTGTGGGATACACGCACTTCTTGCGCGGCTCGTCGTCGGGTCCGACATTGGCTCCGTCCCTACCATCTCGCAGCCTTCCACCGCTCGGCCCTCCTTTGGGGGGCGGGCCCCGTGGCGCTTCCCACGGGTGGAAAGGAGTCCCCCGATGCGCTCCTCACTCCTCTGCTTCGCCGTTGGGGCCGCCGTGCTCGCCGGCTGCGCCGGCGATCCCCCGACCTCGCCCGACCCCGGACCGCCGAGCTTCTCGGCCGGCGAGCCGGTCGCGGGCACCTACGTGGTCGTCGCGCGAACCAACGCGCTTCCCGCGCGGCTCCTGGCCGACCTGGGAGCGGCCGGGGGGACCATGCGCTCGACGATTCCCGAGATCGGGGTCGCGATCGTCACGTCGAATGCGGCCGACTTCGCCACCCGAGCGGGGGCGATCCGGGGGGTGCAGTCGGTCACCCAAGACCGCATGGTGCAGTGGACCGATCCCACGGTGGGCGGTGAGATGGTCGAGGTGGAGGGCGCCGTCGGCGAGGAAGGCCACGAGGTGGGCGGCCACGAGACGTTCCGGCCGGAGCAGTGGGCGCCGGACGCGATCAGCGCACCCGGCGCCTGGAACATGGGGTACCGCGGGGCCGGCGCCCGCGTCGCGATCATCGAC
>JBFIUJ010000183.1:0-6313 GCA_041607595.1 Gemmatimonadales bacterium
CATCACCGAGGGGTTCGAGGTGTTGGTACAGCTGGTGATGGCGGCAATCACGATGGAGCCGTCTCGGAGCTGGAAGTCGACGCCGTCCATCTGGCCGCCGACCTCCGCGGGGGCCTCTTCCACCGCCACGGCGCCGTCCTGGCGCGCCCCGCCCTCGTTCATCCAGCGGGAGTAGTTGGCCTGGGCCAGCTCCCGGCGCGCCGCGGGCGTGCCCGCGCTCATGAGCCCCGGCAGCGAGACGGCGAAGTTGCGCTTCAGGTCGCCGAGCGGCACCAGGTCCTGCGGCCGCCGCGGTCCCGCGAGGCTCGGCACCAAGCTGGCGAGGTCGAGCTCGAGCGCGTCGGAGAACGCCGGGTCCGGAGTCCCCGCGTCGCGGAACAGGCCCTGCTCCTTGCAGTACCGCTCCACCCGATCCACCACCTCCGGCGGCCGGCCGGTGCGCCGGAGATAGCGCAGCGTCTCCTCGTCGATCGGGAAGAAGCCCATCGTGGCCCCGTACTCCGGCGCCATGTTGGCGATCGTCGCCCGGTCGGCTAGCCCGAGCGAGGCGAGGCCGGGGCCGTAGAATTCGACGAACTTGTCGACCACGCCCTTGCGCCGCAGCATCTGCGTGGCGTGCAGGACGAGGTCGGTGGCGGTCGTGCCGATGGGGAGCGCGCCCACGAGCTTCATCCCCACGACTTCGGGGATCAGCATGAAGTACGGCTGGCCGAGCATGACCGCCTCCGCCTCGATCCCGCCGACCCCCCAGCCCAGGACGCCGAGGCCGTTGATCATGGTCGTGTGGGAGTCCGTGCCGACCAACGTGTCCGGGTAGGCCGTGGGCTCCCCGAACTGAGGCCGGAGCTGGACCGCCGGAGCCAGGTATTCCAGGTTCACTTGGTGCACGATGCCCGTCCCCGGCGGCACCACGCGGAAATTCTGGAAGGCGCGCTGGGCGAACTTGAGCAGCTGGTACCGCTCGCTATTCCGCTCGAACTCGAGCGCGACGTTGAGCTTGAAGGCCCGCCCGGAGCCGTAGTAGTCCACTTGGACCGAGTGGTCGATCACCAGGTCGCAGGGGACCACTGGGTTGATGAGGTTCGGATCCCCCCCCATCCTCGCCATCGCGTCGCGCATGGCGGCGAGGTCCACGACGCAGGGGACGCCGGTGAAGTCCTGGAGGACCACCCGGGCGGGCATGAACGGGACCTCGTTCTGGCCGCCGCTTCCCCCCCCGGGGGCCCAGGCCGCCAGGTTGGTGACGTGCGACTCCTCCACCACCCCCCGCCCGCAGTGGCGGAGCACGTTCTCCAGCAGGACGCGGATGGAGAAGGGCAGCCGGTCCAGATCCGCCAGGCCCTGGCGGGCCAGCTCGGGGAGGCGGTAGACCGTGGCCTCCTCTCCACCCAGGGTGAGGGTGCCGCGGGCGCCGAATGGATTGGGGGTGCGAGGGCTCATCACGTCTCTCATCGTGTCGAAGAGGAGGAAGAATGAAGTATACAACGCCGAGGGAGGGCCCGTGAGCGAGCCCCCGCTGCCCCACGCGATCGATCGCCGAGACGACGGGCTGCGCGTCGTCTGGG
Source organism: Gemmatimonadales bacterium (assembly GCA_041607595.1). Taxonomy (GTDB): domain Bacteria; phylum Gemmatimonadota; class Gemmatimonadetes; order Gemmatimonadales; family GWC2-71-9; genus JBFIUJ01. The sequence goes on from JBFIUJ010000183.1 coordinate 1,566, forward strand.
ACCAGGACGGGCACGAGGCGCTCTACCCCGCGCGCCAGCTGCGGCTGGCCTGCCCCTGCGCCGTCTGTGTCGAAGAAATGACCGGGCGGCCGATCCTGGATCCCGCCACGGTGCCCCCCGACGTGCGTCCGCTGCGGATCGCGCTGGTAGGGGCCTACGGCCTCCGGGTGGAGTGGAGCGACGGGCACGGGACCGGGATCTACACCTTCGCCGCACTCCGGGCCGTCTGTCCCTGCCCGCGGTGCGGCACGGCCGGGCCGCCGCCCGGGATGGCGAAGCGTGCTGCGCGGTGATATTCTCGGGGCCGTTGCCCGACGGCCGTATTCGCACCCTCCATCCACCCTTCTCGGCCTGGGACCATGATCGCTGGGCGTCGTTACTGGATCTTGATTTGGTATGGGATCTTGCTGGTCGGGCTCGTCGGCACGTTGGCCTCGGTCATCCTCGGCCGCAAGAACCGCTGGAAGCACCTGGACGAGGTCTACCGGGCCCTGGGCACGGTCGCGATCTCGGCCGGCATGCTGCTGCTCCTGCAGGAGCTGGAGGGCTGGGCCGGTCACGTCCTGCTCCTGACCGCCCTCCTGCTCTTCGCCGCCGCGTTCCGCACGGCACATCGGCGCGGCCGGAGCGGAGACTAGCGTCCTGCCCCGTCCCCCCGCCCGCCTGCCGGGAGCCCCCGCCACGCGCGCGGCGCTCGTCGCGGCCCTCCTGCTCTGGCCGATTTCGCTCCCGGCCCAGCTCGAGGCCCCGAGCACGGGGGGGCTGGCCGCCCTGGATCGCGAGCTGCGGATGCTCGGGCGCTACCAGCGCGTCCTCGTCATTGGGGCCCATCCCGACGACGAGGATACCCAGCTCCTTGCCGTCCTGGCCCGCGGGTTTGGCGCCGAGGCGGCCTATCTCTCGCTGACCCGGGGCGAGGGCGGCCAGAACCTGATCGGCCCGGAGCTGGGCGAGGCGCTCGGGCTGATCCGTACGGAGGAGCTCCAGGGCGCCCGCCGCCTGGATGGGGCGCGGCAGCTCTTCACCCGCGCCTACGACTTCGGGTACTCCAAGACCCTCCACGACGTCTGGCGGCAGTGGCCCCGCGACTCCGTCCTCAAGGACGTGGTGCGGGCGGTCCGGCGATTTCGGCCGCAGGTCGTGGTGTCGATCTTCAGCGGGACGCCTCGCGACGGGCACGGTCAGCACCAGGCCGCGGGGTGGGCGGCGCACGAGGCGTTCCGGGTGGCGGGAGACGAAGCCCGCTTTCCCGAGCTCGCCCGGGAGGAGGGACTCGTCCCCTGGTCGCCCTGGAAGCTCTATCGCAGCTCCCGGTTCGACACCCTGGCGACCACGCTGCGGATCCCCGCGGGCGTGCTGGATCCGATCGAAGGGCAGTCCCTCCACCAGATCGCGATGCGGAGCCGAAGCCTCCATCGCTCACAAGACATGGGGACCCTGCAGCGCATCGGCCCCTCGACGGTGCGGCTCTGCCTGGCGGAGGACCGGACCGGCGCCGGCGCCGGCGGCCTGTTCGCCGGCATCGACACGACCCTGGGGGCGATCCCGCGACCCGCCGCGACCGCCCTCCCCGCCGACGGCTGGGACGCGCTGACCGAGGCGCTCCGGGCGCTGCGTCCGTCCCCGACCCCGGCGAGGCTGGCCCGGGCCCACGCGCTGCTCGCGGAGGCCGCGGCCCGGGTTCCGGGGCCCGAGCTGCGCGACCAGCTCGACCATCTGGAGGCCGCGATCTTCGCCGCCGACCAGATCCTGTGCGACGCCCTGAGCGACGACGATCGCGTGATCGCGGGCCAGGTGGTCCGGATCACGCTCGCCTGCTGGAACGCCGGGGCGACGCCCCGCACGGTCACGGGCGTCCTGTTCCTCGCGGGGAGCCCCGTCGCGCGGGTCTCTCTCGCCCTTCCCCCGGACGCCCTCGCCTCCGAGGAGCTCCGCCTCCCGCTGCCGGACGCCCTCGCCCTCTCCCGGCCCTACTTCTTGGCGGGGGAGCGCAGTGGCGCGCTCTACGCCTGGCCCACCGGCGAGCCCGAGCTGCTCGGCCTTCCGCGCGAGCCCGCCCTGCTCATGGCCGAGTTCCGCACCGACCGCGGCGGCGTGGCCCGCCGGGAAGTGGCGCGCCGCGAGAGCGACCAAGCGGTGGGGGAAGTGCGCCATCCCGTGCTCGCCGTGCCCCGGATCGACGTGCGGCTCGATCGGGCGGTGCAGGTGTGGCCCGCCGCTTCGACCGATCCGATCGTCTTCACCGTCGCGCTGACCCACGGCGCGGCCGACAGCACGGCGGGCCTCCTTCGGCTCGAGCTTCCGTCCGACTGGCCCGAGGTGGCGCCGCAGCCCTTCGGGCTGACCCGCGAGGGGGAGCGCCGGACGTTCCGCTTCACCGTGCGTCCGCCCCGGGCCCTGCGCCCCGGCGCGCTGACGATCCGGGCCGTCGCGGAAGACGAGGCCGGGCGCCGCTTCGGGGCCGGCATCCGTTCGGTGAGCTATCCCCACATCCGCCCGCTGACCCTGGTCGAGCCGGCGGAGGTGGCGGTGCGGGTGAGCGACTTGGCGCTCCCGCGCCTGGCCCGCATCGGCTACGTGCGAGGCGCGTCCGATCTGGTGCCCGAGGCGCTCGCCGGCGTGGGCCTGTCCCTCACCCTGCTCGACGCCGACCTGTTGGAGCGGGGCGACCTCGACCGCTTCGACGCGATCGTGATCGGCAGCCGAGCCTACGAGACGGACCCCGTGCTCGTGGCCGCGAACGAGCGCCTGCTCGCCTACGCCCGCCGGGGCGGGCTCGTCCTGGTGCAGTACCAGCAGTACCAGTACTTCAACGGGGGCTACGCACCCTATCTGCTCACGGTGGGCGGCCAGGGGCCGCGCAGGGCACCGAGCACGGGCGACGGCGCCAGGCTGGGGGGCCGGGCCGGCGGGAGCAACCGCCACGACCGCGTCGCCGACGAGGACGCTCCGGTGACGGTGCTCCGACCGGACCATCCGGTCGTCACCCGACCGAATCGGCTGGGAGCCGCGGATTGGGAGGGGTGGGTGCAGGAGCGCGGGCTCTACTTCGCCCGGCAATGGGACACGACGTTCGTGCCCGTGCTCGCGATGCACGACCCCGGGGAGGAGCCTCAGGAGGGTGGTCTCTTGGTCGCGCGCATGGGTCGGGGTCACTATGTCTACACCGGGCTCAGCTTCTTCCGGCAGCTGCCGGCAGGCGTACCGGGCGCGTTCCGCCTGTTCGCCAACCTCCTCGCGCTCGCCGCGCCGGAGGCGCCGTAGCGTGGCCACCCCGCGCCTGCGGTGGGTGGTCGCGATGCTGCTCGGCCTCGCGGCTGGATGCGGCGGCGATGGGCGCACGCCGGTCGTGGTGTACTCGCCGCACGGGCGGGACCAGCTGAAGCTCCTCGAGGATGCCTTCGAAGCCCGCCGGCCGGACGTGGACGTGCGCTGGTTGGACATGGGGAGCCAGGAGGTCCTGGACCGGCTGCGTTTCGAGCGCTCCAACGTGCAGGCGGACGTCTGGTTCGGGGGGCCGACCACCATCTTCGATCGGGGCGTCGCCGACACTCTGCTCCAGCCCTACCGTCCCGTCTGGGCCGACGCCGTCGGGCCCCAGGGGCTCGGCCCGGGGGATCTCTATTTCCCGGTGTATCGCACGCCGACCGTGATCGGGTTCAACAGCGCCGCACTCTCCCGGGAGACGGCGCCCCGGGACTGGGACGAGGTGTTGGAGCCTCAGTGGCAGGGCAAGATCATCATCCGCGATCCGGTGGCCAGCGGCACGATGCGCGCGATCTGGGGCTACATCCTCCAGCGGAGCCTCCGGGAGACGGGGGACACCGCGGCCGGCATGGCCTGGCTGCGGCGCCTCGACGGGCAGACCAAGACCTACGCGCTCAATCCGGCGATCCTGGACGAGAAGCTGACCCGCCAGGAGGGGATCCTCACCCTGTGGGACCTGCCGGACATCCTGATCAGCATGGGCAAGGGCCTCCCCTTCGGATACACCTTCCCCGCGAGCGGGTCGGTGGTGATCGACGACGCGATCGGACTGGTCCGCGGGGCCCGCCACCCGGACGAAGCCAGGGCCTTCATCGACTACGTGGGGAGCGTGGAGGCGCAGCTGCTGGCGGCGCGCGAGGTGTTCCGCCTGCCGGCGCGGCACGACCTCCCAGCGGATTCCCTCCCGGGATGGGTGGCGGAAGTGGAGCGGACGATGGTGGTGGCGGACATGGACTGGCCGCTCCTCGCGCGCGAGGGCGCCGGGTGGATGTCCTACTGGGACCGGCACGTGCGAGGCACGGGGCGCGCGGCGGCGGGGCGGCGGCGCTGAGCGTGTCCGCCGGCTTTCTGGTGCTCGAAGGGCTGTCCAAGCGGTTCGACGGTCTTGCCGCGGTGGACGACGTGTCCCTGACCCTGGGGCGAGGTCAGATCCTGGCTTTGCTTGGGCCGAGCGGGAGCGGCAAGACCACGACGCTACGCCTCCTGGCCGGGTTCGAGGCGCCGGACGCCGGGCGAATCCTGGTGGAGGGCGAGGACGTGACCGGTGCGACGCCGGTGGCCCGCCGGTTCGGTATGGTGTTCCAGCATTACGCCCTCTTCCCGCACATGGACGTGGGAGCGAACGTCGCCTTCGGCCTCGAGAGCCGAGGAGTGGGTGGGGCGGAGCTCGCGCGACGCGTCGCCGAGTCGCTTGCGCTGGTGGACCTCGCCGGGTTCGAGCGGCGCCAGGTGACCCAGCTCTCCGGCGGGCAGCAGCAGCG
>JBFIUJ010000184.1:0-6263 GCA_041607595.1 Gemmatimonadales bacterium
CGCCGCGCTCCGGCGCTCGTGGCCGCCGCGGTCGCCCTCGCGGTCCTGCTCCATCCGCCATGGCGACTCCGGATCCTCCCCCAGAAGTCGCTGCCCCAGATCGAGGCGTACCCCGAGGCCGTCCGGGTCGCTGAGCGGACGAGCCCGATGGGATGGGTGGTCGCGGTGGAGGCGCCGGCCTTCCGCTTCGCGCCCGGCCTCTCGCTCGCCTACCGCGGCGGCTTCCCCCGCCAGACCGCGCTCTTCGTGGACGCGGATCTCGCCGGCGCCGCCACCGCCTGGGACGAGGACTCCCGGGCCCTGCTGGATTGGCTTCCGGCCAGCCTGCCGCATGCGCTGGCGCCGAGGCGGCGGGTGCTCGCGGTAGGAGGCGCCGGCATGGACGCGGCCGCCGCGCTGGTCCACGGCGCCCAGCGTGTCACCGTCCTAGAGCTTCACCCCGACGTCGCGCGCCTCGGCCAGGCGCGCGGGCTCGAGGGGGAGGGTCGGCTCGCCTGGGCGATCGGCGACGCGCGGGAGCACCTGGCGCGCAGCGCGGAGCGGTACGACTTGATCGCGATCGGCCCGTCGGGCGGCCCAGGCGCGGCCGGCGCGAACGCGCTGCAGGAGGACTTCCTCCACACGGTGGAGGCGTACCAACGGGCCCTCGACCTGCTCGCGGAGGGCGGGACGCTCGCCGTCACCCAGTGGCTCGAGCTTCCGCCTCGCCGGAGCGTGCGCACCGTCCTGACCGCGGCGGAAGCGCTGCGCCGACGGGACTCTGCCTCGGTCGCGCGCGGCCTCGTCGTCGTGCGGAGCTGGGGGACCGTCACGACCCTGGTCCAGCCGGACGGCTTTTCCGATGCTCGGCTCGCCCAGCTCGACGCCTGGGCGGACACTCGCTGGCTCGACGTGGACTGGCGGCCGGCGCTCGGCGCGCCGGCCACCCGCTACAACGTCCTCGACCGCCCGATCCTCTTCGAGGCGGCGCAGGCGGGGACGCGATCCTCGGAGGCCGCCGGTGCCTTCGCCGACGCCTATCCGTTCCGGGTGGCGCCCGCGACGGACGCGCGTCCCTATCCCCATCAGTTCGTGCGGCCGGGGACGCTCCGGGCCCTCGCGGCGCGAGGCCGCGGCGACTGGCTGCCGTTCGCCGAGTGGGGGTCGGTGGGGATCATGGCCACGCTGGCCCAGGGCGTGGTGCTCGCCGCGCTGCTGATCCTCGCCCCGGTGCTGGTCGTGGCCCGGGGACCGGACCAGTCGGGACGCGGGCGCCTCGCGCTGGTCGCCTACTTCACCGCGATCGGCCTCGCGTATCTCGCGGCGGAGATCGCGGCGATTCAGCAGCTCACCCTGCTCCTGGGTCACCCGGTGTACGCGGTGGCGGCGGTGCTGGCCGTCCTCCTCGCCTGCTCCGGCATCGGCAGCGCCTGGAGCGACCGGCTCGACACCCGGAGGGCGCCCGCCGCGTCCTTCCTTCTCGCCGGGCTCCTCGCCGTGATGGCGGCGACGCTGCTCCCCGGCGTTCAGGCCGCCCAGGGGAGCCCGCTCGCGGTCCGGGCGCTGCTCGGGGCCGTGGCGCTCGCTCCCGCCGCGATCGTGATGGGGATGCCGTTCCCCATGGGGTTGCGGGTGCTGGCGGTCGAGGACTCGGCCCGGGTGGCGTGGGCCTGGGCGGCCAACGGCGCGGCGTCAGCCGTCGCGGCACCGCTCGCCGCCCTGACCGCGCTCGAGGCCGGATCGCCCGCGCTCTTTGCCGCGGCGGCCGCGGCCTACGCCTGCGCCGGGGCGCTGGTGGTGGCGGGGAGAGGGGTGAGAGTCAAGAGCTGAGCGTGGAGAGTCGACTACCGGTCTCCCGGTGGATCCGGACACTTCTTGGTGCACCGGCACGACTCCCCGAGCTCGTTCCCGTCGTCATCGTAGATGGTGCAGATCATGCAGCTCTTGCTGCATGCGCCTACATCCTCGCAGCCAATCAAGTTCCCCCACATGTCGAACTTGGAGCGACAGGCCCCCTCGACACTCCGCAGGCGCACCCGGCCGTCCGGGTCCTCCTCGAGTGGCATCACGTGCACGATGAGTCCATCCGGTTCCTCCGTGATCCGGAAGGCACAGTCGCTGAGCACGAAGGACTTGATGGGCTTGGCGAGCTTCCTGGTCACCATGGCGTCATCCTCCCATGTGGACAGGGTCGGCAGGATCCCTACGATGAGTGTCCCAGCGCCATTCCGGAAGAGCCGGCGGGAATCGCTGGCACCATCCCCGCGCCATTGAGTGGGCCTCCCACGCGCTCGGGCCGACCCCGACAACCGCGAAGCCGCCGGTGGCTGCCATCTGGATCGGCTCACCGTTCCGGCGTTATCTTCGCGAAGAGGGTCCCGTCACCCAAGCCCTCCCCCACCGATCACACGACGACGAGGCACGACGATGCACCGGACCCCGGTGATGGCGCTCGCGGCCCTGATGGTATTCACGGCGGCGGGACCGGCCGCGGCGCAGCAGAACGAGGCGAGTCGGCTCGCGCCCTGGCTCGAGCTTCCCACCTCGTGGACGCGCACGGTCGAAGCGGGGCGGATCCTCGCGGTGCCGAGCGATCTGCCGAGGGGGCGGACGCTTCGGCTGTGGGTCGAGCCGCCCGCCGCCACCGAGGAGCCCCTCGAGGCCGCCTACGCCCGCACCACCGCCGAGGCCGGCCGGTGGCGCCCGGTGGGCGACCCGGCGGACCAACGGTTGGACAACGGCTGGGCATTCCGGCTGGGTGTCGGCGTGGCGGAGGCGGAGGGGCGGCCGCACACGGCGCTCGTGGCCGTGGCGCGGAAGGGAGCGCTGCTCGCCCGATTCTGGGCTCTGGCCGACAGCGACGACACCTACAACCGCTACCAGGGTGCGATGACCAACGCGGTCGGCAGCGTCCAGGACTTGGTGGTCCCGGTGGCGTCCGGGCCCACCCCCAGCCCCGCGCCCACTCCCGCGCCGGTGCCGCACGCGGTGGACCCCGCGTTCGGCACGGGGGTCACCGGCGCCTACCTCGGTCTCGAGCGCGGCCTGCGGGCGAGCGCCGGTGCGGGCGGGGCGCAGCTCGTGCTGGACCTCTCCACCGGCTTTCTGGGGGTGGGCAGCGCTCCGGGCGCGCCGGCCGTGCGCACCAGCATCCAGGACTACCCGGAGGTGGACGTCTTCCTGCCGGACGGCAGCTACCGGCGCGGCCTGCCGGTCCGCGGCCTCGGCGCCGACCTCGCCTGGGACCGCGCCAACCGTGCCTTTGCCTGGGGCGTGTGGCGGCGCGAGGGCGACCGGCTGGTGACCCGGCGCGGCTCCTACACGACGAGCTACACCCTACGGGGCGGTGACGTGATCCACTCCGAGCGCGATCGCCCGTGGCGCAAGCTGCCGCTGCTCCCGGGCGCGCGGCTCGAGGGCACCTATGTCCGGGATGGATTCCGCGACGCGGATGCGCCCCGACTGATCCTCCGGGCGGACGGGAGCTACGTGGACCGAGGGGGGTTCCTGCGGATGGTGGGCTCGGCGTCGAACCTGATCGTGCCGGATGGCGACGCGATGGCGGATCGGTGGAGCGAGGCGCAGGCGCTCCGGGCGATGGGCGAGGGGAGCGGCAGCTACACGCTCGAGGCCTACACCATGACGTTCAAGGACCGCGACGGGCGCGTCTGGCAGATCAACGCCTACGTCCCGCCGACCGATCCCCTGCCCCGGGCGCGCTACCTGGTGATCAACACCTATACCCTGGTGCGGGAGTGAGCGGGGCGCGTCACCGCTCGCCCTAGGCCTTCACCGCGTCCAGGTCGTCCTCCGGCGCGTTCCGGGTGCATCGGCGTGCCGCGGCCAGAGCTCCATTCATCACCGTGATGATGGTGACTCCTCGGGTCGGCCGCACGGTGGACATCCTGTCCCGGCGCGGGGTGAGTCAGGCACTCCCCGTGAACAGGAGAGGCGCCCACTTCGCACCATGGCAGGATCTTCACGCACATCTCACGGCCACTTCATCACGCAGTCGCCCATGCTGTACGGGTCTCCTGCAACGGCTGGACAAGTGAGCCTCGAGGCCATGGTGGTGGTCGCACCGATCGTCGCGGTGCTGCTGATGGGCACAACCACCTCGCGCCCGGGGCCGCGGCCGGTGGTCCAGAGCGACGGGCACCGGCTGCGCCAGCGTGGCAACCTCGCTGGGAGGAGGATAGAACCATGGCGGCCGGCATGAAGAAGATCATGGACCGGATGATGCCGTTCATGATGAAGGGACTGTCTCCGGACGACAAGAAGGACATGATGCTGGAGATGATGCCCGAGATGATGAAGGACGTCGACATGGCCGACCTCATGCCGAGAATGATGGTGTCCATGATGCCTCAGATCATGGCCTCCATGAGACCGGAGGGGGGCGTGGCCAGGTTCATGGGCACGACGATGCCGACGATGTTCTCCCTGATCGACATGCACGCGGTGGCCGACAAGAAGGACGAGATGCTCGAGCAGCTCATGACCCAGGAGCAGTTCCGCGGGTTCATGCCTCAGTGCTTTGCCGAGGAGTTCCCGCACATGGTCAGGGGCAACTTCGTGCACTTCCTGCCGGAGCTGAGCAGGGAGCAGCGGATCACATTCGTGCGCACGATGTTCTCGCTGCTGCTCGAGAGCGGATGCGCGGACATGTCGACCGACGAGCTCGAGGACCTGTCGAGTCTCGTGGCTGCGCGGGGAGCTGCCGCGATCGGCGGCTCCACGACCCGCCGTGACAACTGACAGCCGCGCCGGCCCATTCGGCGGCTCAGCACAGGACCGACGTGGTGAGAAGCTCGAAGTAGGAGGTCTGCCACGGTGAGGCTAGAACCACGCCAGGCGCTGACGCTTCTCGCTCTGGGGCTGCTCGGCTGGGCGCTGTGTGGGGCGATCATGTTCGTGGGCATGGCCGTCACGGAGCTGGAGACCACGCTGATCGTTCACGCGCTCGGCGCCCCGGTGATCTTCTCGGCGATCTCCTGGCTCTATTTCACCAAGCTGAGATTCACGGCGCCCCTGCAGACGGCGGTCGTCTTCACGTCGACCGTCATCTTCATGGATGTCTTCCTCGTGGCCCTGGTGATCAACCGGAGCCTGGACATGTTCCGGAGCCTCATGGGGACGTGGATTCCCTTCGTGTTGATATTCCTCTCCACATACCTGACGGGGCTCGTGGTGCAAGCGCAACGAGAGCGACCGAGGACTGCACGGCAATGATGCCGACGGCGGCGCTCGCGGTTCGCCGGGACCATTGCTCCGTGGCCCGGTCCGGGATACTCCCGTCTCGGCTCAGCGTTCGCAGAACGCCTTCACCGCATCCAGGTCGTCTTCCAACGCCTTCCGGATGACGCCCATCACCATCGGCGTCATCAGGCGCGATAGGAGGCGATGGGGGCGGGCCTCCATCGCCATGGTCAGCAGGGTCCCTCCGGCGGACGGCGCCACGGTGAAGACCGTATCCCATACGGTGCCGTGCGTGTCGGCCACGATCCGCACCCGCTCGCCCGGGACGTATTCCGTGACTTCGAGCTCGACCGTGGACTCCTTCCCCTTCATCCGCCGGGTCTCGCGGAAGCGCGTGCCCACCCCGGTCCGGACATCGGACAGGAACTCCACCTTCACGATGTGGGGGATGGCCTGGGAGAACTGGTCGATGTGGGCGACCGTCCGGAACACGGTGTCCGCCGGCGCCTCGATGGTCCGCGTCACCACCGCTCGGGGCATGGAACTCCTCCTCTCCCCGTTGGTCTTCCCCGCCGCTATCGGTCCCGGCGCGGCGCTCGAGGGTACATCAGGACGGCCTCGGCGTATAGGTGCCCGCCCGTCCCGCGAAAGCAGATCAGGATCAGCTCCTCCGTCTCGCCTTGCCACCGGCGATCGGACCGCTCCATCGCCTCTTCGTTGAACTCCCGGACCTCGGTCGGCTCGCCGAACCGGCCCGCGAGGTCGCGCTGCACGGCCGCGCAGCCGGGATACTGCGGCGGCCCGGCCTCGCCGCGCCGCTCGAATGACAGGCGGACCCGCCGCGTCTCCCCCGACCCCGAGATCTCGATCCCGTAGATGTGATGCCTGGCCTCGTCGGCCGACACATAGATGTACCCGTCCGATCGCTGCGATCGGGGAAACGTCCCAGCCAAGCTATCGAAGCCGGTGCGGAGTCCGATCCCCGCGTAGCTGAACCCCTGGGCCGCCAGACCCGGCGCAGAGGCGATCAGCCCCAGCGCGCAGAGCGCCGCGGCGGGCCGTAGCACCGACGGTCCTTACTGATC
>JBFIUJ010000185.1:0-6259 GCA_041607595.1 Gemmatimonadales bacterium
GCTCGAGCGCCGCCCGCCCCCCCTGCTCGCGATCCACCACCGCCAGGACCCCCAGCACGGAGCTCCCCGCTTCGGTCACGGCCTCGACCGCGCGCGAGGTCGAGCCGCCCGTCGTGATCACGTCCTCCACCACCACGACCGATCCGCCGGGCGGGAAGTTCCCCTCGATCCGCCGCCGGGTCCCGTGTTCCTTGGCCTCCTTCCGGACCGAGAACGCATCGATCGGCGCGCCGTCCTCCCCGGCCAGCGCACTCGCGGCCGCGATCGCGTAGGCCACCGGATCGGCCCCGAGGGTGAGTCCGCCGACCGCGTCGGGCCGCCACCCGGCTTCCCGGATGGCCGCGAGCCCCAGCCGGCCGATCAGCACGAGGCCGGGGGCCGACATGGTCGTGGGACGGGCGTCGATGTAGTAGGAGGCGCGCTGGCCAGAGGCGAGGACGAAGTCACCGTGGCGGACCGACCGGGCCCGCAGGAGGGCCAGGAGGTCCCGGTGGTCGCTCACCCGCTGCCTTTCTTGAACAGGCTGGAGAGGAAACCCTGCTTCGCCCCGGTCTCGGCGCGGGCCGCGGTGCAAAACCGGGCGGCGAACTCGTCCACCGACTTGGACCGCTTGGAGATGTCCCGCACGAGGCCGGCCATCACCGCCGCCTCCAGGTCGTTGGAGAAGCGCAGCCCCTTCACCGCCTGGTTGAGCGGCACCGGGTCCTGGGAGAGCAGCTGCTGGAAGAGCTCGCGCGGCGTCCGGCCGGAGAAGGGCAGGGCGCCGCACAGAAGGTAGTAGGCGATGGTGGCCAGGCTGTACACGTCGGCCTGCTCGTTCACCAGCTCGCCGCTCAGCGCCTCGGGGGCGACATACTGGAGGGTGCCGACGAAGAACCCCGCCCGCGTCAGACGCTCCTCCGCCTGGAGCTCCGAGTCGCGCGCGATGCCGAAGTCGAGGAGCTTCGCCTCCTGCGTCGCCGGGTTATACATGATGTTGGCCGGCTTGAGGTCGCGATGGATGATCCCGGCCTGGTGGGCCGCCGTGAGCGCGGCCCCCAGCTGCTCGATGATGGTGGCGACGAGGGTGGGGGCGAGGGTCCCGGAGCGGGTGACGAAGGTCGCGAGGGGCTCGCCCTCTGCCCACTCGAGCGCGAGGTAATGCACCCCGTCGGCCTCGCCGTAATCGAAAGTGCGGACGACGTTGGGATGGCGGACCCGCACACCGAACTCCGCCTCCCGCAGGAAGCGCTTGACCGCGACGGGGTCGCTCCGGAGACGGGTCCTCAGCACCTTCACCGCCGAGACGCCGCGCTCCCCATGCTGGGCCTTGTAGACGGTGGCCGTTCCCCCCTCCCCGATGTACTTCTGGAGGAGGTAGCCAGCGATCGTTTGGCCGATGAGATTCTCTTGGGTCATGGGAGTCGGCCCAAGCTACTCGTTCCGGGCATGGGCAGCAAGTTGCGGCGCGACCGATGCTTGACGGCCGCGTTCCGGCGCCGCTAACCTACCGAGCGAGCCTCGCCCCACCCGCGCGGGCCACGACCCCGCCCCACCCCCGTAGGAGTGCCGTGAACCGTCGCGCCATCGCTCTGATCCTCGCCTCGCTCGTCCTCGCCGGCTGCGGTAGCTGGCAGCGCGTGGGGAGCGACACCCAGGTCTCCCCCGAGGAGACGCTGACGCAGCTGTTCGACATGCCCTCGGTGTACCGCCGCCTCGGCCGCATCGCGGCGGGCGCGCCGCTCCCCTTCGTCGGGACCGTGGCCTTCGCGGCCGGTCCGGGGGACTCGGTGAAGGCGATGGTCGGCCTCTCGATCGAGAACCGGGCGCTGGTGTTCCAACGCGAGGGTCAGGGCTTCGTCGCCCGCTATCGCGTCGAGATCAGCTTCCAGCAGCCGGGGCGCCCGTCGGTGGAGGTGGGCCGCGACGAAGAGGTGCGGGTGGCGTCCTTCCGCGAGACCATGCGGAACGACGAGAGCATTCTCTTCCAGCAGGTGTTCCACCTGCTTCCCGGCCCCTACCATGTGATCGTCTCGCTACGCGACCGCGCGTCCCCCGCCCAGAACCGGGCCGAGGGAGACTTCGTGGCCCCGGTGTTCGGCCCGGCCACGACGTCCGCCCCGCTCCTGGTCTACCAGGTCACCGGTCGGGAGGAGGCGGGCCAGCAGCTCGCAGTGGTGCTCAACCCGCGCGGCACGGTGGCCTACGGCGGCGACACGCTGCTGGCCTACGTCGAGGGCTACGGGTTCTCCAGGCAGCAAGACGTACCGTTCGAGATCGTCAACGACCAGGACAGCGTCGTGTATCAGGGAGCGCTCCGGTTCCAAGGGGTCCGGCCGGTGGAGAGCCAGATCATCCGGCTCGCGCCGGATAGCCAGCCGCTCGGGGAGCTGCGGGTCCGGGTGGGCGTCGCCCCGCACCAGCGGGAGACGTCCGCGATCGTCTCGTTCTCCCAGGCGTGGGTGGTCACCAACTACGACGAGATGCTGAGCCTGCTGCGGTACTTCGGGCACGACAACCTGCTGAGTGGGCTGCGCAAGGCCGCCCCCGCGGACCGACCCAAGCTGTGGCGCGAGTTCTGGGTCGCCACCGACCCCAATCGGTCCACCCCGGAGAACGAGGCGCTCGACAACTACTTTCAGCGCATCGCCATCGCGAATGCCCGCTTCCGGGACGAGGGGGTCTCCGGATGGCGGACCGACCGCGGCGAGGTGCTGATCTCCCTCGGGGACCCGGACGAGGTGTACGACGCGAGCCCCACCAGCCAGGGGCGCGTCATCCGGTGGGTCTACGCCAACCTCCGACTCACGCTGTTCTTCCAGGACGAGAGCGGCTTCGGGCGGTTCCGCCTCCTCCCCACGTCCCGCGCCGAGTTCGAGCGCGTGCTGAACCGGGTCCGGCGGCAGAGTAGCTGACCGCCGCGTCGCCTGAGCGCCCGGGTCGGGGACTGTCCCTCGGCCCGGGCGCGAGTATTGTTCCACGCATGCCCTCCCCGCCCCATCACGATCCCCCCCGCCTGTTCCTGATCGACGGCTACGCGCTGCTCTATCGGGCGTTCTTCGCGATGATCTCCCGGCCCCTCCGCACCTCGAAGGGCGAGAACACGTCGGCCGCCTGGGGCGTCGCCAACTTCCTCCTCCGGCTGCGCGAGACCTACCGGCCGGACTACGTGGCCTGGGTGCACGACGCCGGGGACTCGTTCCGGACCGAGAAATACCCGGAGTACAAGTCCACCCGGGAAAAGCTCGACGCGGAGCTGCAGGCCGACTTCGACGTGGCGGTCCGGCGGGTCGAGGAGCTGCTCCAGGCCTTCAACGTCTCGCTCATCGCCGTGCCGGGCTACGAGGCGGACGACGTGATCGGCACCCTCGCGGTCCACGCCGCCGAGCAGGGCTGCCAGGCGGTGATCGTCTCGGGAGACAAGGACTTCTACCAGCTGATCGGTCCGCGGGTGGCGCTGTTGAACCCCGGCCGAGGCGGCCCCGCCGCCGTGGACGAGCAGTGGGTGGACGCCGCCAACGCCGCGGAGCGCCTCGGCGTGCCGCCCGGGCAGGTGGTGGACTATCTCGCCTTGGTCGGGGACAGCTCGGACAACATCCCCGGGGTCCGGGGCGTCGGCGACAAGGGCGCGCGTACCCTGCTGGGCGAGTACGGCGACCTCGACACGATTCTCGCCCGGGCCGACGAGGTGAAGGGGAAGCGCGCCCGCGAGGCCCTCCAGAGCCAGGGCGATGCGGCGAGACTCTCGCGGGAGCTGGTCACCATCCGCCGGGACGTGCCGGTGGCCCTCGATCTCGAGGCGCTGGCCGATCGGGAGCCCGACCGCGAGAGCCTCGCCCGCCTCCTGGCCGAGCTGGAGTTCTTCACCCTGGTCCGCCGCGTAGGGTTGGCCGAGGCCCCAGTGGACGAGGCGAGCGATCCGGCCGCGCCGGCCGACGCCGAAGAGCTCCTGGTGGTGACGGACTCCGCTGCGCTGGAGGCCGCGGTCCGCCGGCTCCGTGCGGCCCCGGAGATCGCGCTCGAGGTGTGGGCCAGCTCGCCCCGGCCCCGCGAGGCCGAGCTGATCGGTCTCGCCCTCGCCGGGGGTACGGGCGGCGCCTGGTACTTCCCGCTGACGCATCGGCCGGCCGACGGCCCGCTCGCGGCCCCCGCTCCCGTCGCCAACCTGCCCGCGCTCACCGCAGCCGGCTGTCGCCCCCTGCGCGAGCTCCTGGAGGACCCGGAGGTCCCGAAGGCCGGACACGACCTGAAGTACGCCCTCCAGGTGCTCCGCGGGGCCGGGGTGGAGCTGGGAGGTGACCCGCTCGACTCCATGCTCGCCAGCTTCGTGCTCGATCCCGGGCGCCGGAGCCACGCCCTGGATACGCTCGCGGTGGAGCATCTCGGCCACGGACTCCGACGCGCCGCCGATCTCCTGGGGAAAGGCAAGTCCGAGCGGGCGCCCGCCGAGGTGGCGGTGGCGGACGCCGGGGCACTGGCCGCGTCGCGCTGTGCGGCCGTGCTCCGGCTGCGCGAGCGCTTCGGGCCCGCGCTGGAGGAGCTGGCGCTGGCCCCGCTGCTCGACCGGGTGGAGACGCCGTTGGTGCGGGTGCTGGCCGACATGGAGTGGGCCGGGATCGCGGTGGACCGCGCGCTCTTCGCCCGACTCTCCCGCGAGTTCGGGGACGAGCTCGCGGAGCTGGAGCGCTCCATCTACCGGGCGGCGGGGCAGGAGTTCAACGTGAACTCCCCGAAGCAGCTCGCGGTGGTGCTGTTCGAGCGACAGCAGCTGCCCGTGATCAAGCGGACCAAGACGGGTCCCTCCACCGACGCCGACGTCCTCGAGGAGCTGGCGGCCCAGGGACACGAGGTCCCGTCGCTGCTGCTCGCCTACCGCGAGCTGATCAAGCTCAAGTCCACCTACGTGGACGTCCTGCCCGAGAGCGTGAACCCGGCAACGGGCCGCATCCACACCACCTTCAACCAGACCGGGGCCTCCACCGGGCGCCTCTCGTCGTCGGACCCCAACCTCCAGAACGTTCCGGTGCGGACCCAGCGGGGCGAGGTGATCCGGCGGGGCTTCGTGCCGGGCCCCGGGTGCCGCTTCGTCGTGGCGGACTACTCCCAGATCGAGCTGCGCCTCATGGCGCATCTCTCAGAGGACCCGGCCTTCATCGAGGCCTTCCAGCGCGGGGGCGATATCCACCGGCAGACCGCCGCGGTGATCTTCGGGGTGGAGGCGGGGGAGGTCTCCCCGGAGATGCGGGCCCGGGCCAAGACCATCAACTTCGCGACGATATACGGCCAGGGACCCTTCGCGCTGAGCCGCCAGCTCGGCATCACCATGGACGAGGCGAAGCAGTTCATCGCGCAGTACTTCGAGCGGTTCGCCGGAGTCCGTGCCTACCTCGACCGGCAGATCGAGCTCGCGCGGGAGCAGGGGTTCGTCGAGACCCTGTTGGGCCGGCGCCGGTACATCCCGGACATCAAGGACAAGAACTTCAACCGGCGATCCTTCGCCGAGCGCACGGCGCAGAACACGCCCCTCCAGGGCTCGGCAGCCGACCTGATCAAGCTGGCGATGATCCAGATCCACGAGGCGCTCAAGGCGGAGGGGCTCGAAGGACGGCTCCTCCTCCAGGTACACGACGAGCTGTTGCTCGAGGCGCCGGGGACCGAGGTCCTCCGCGTCATGGAGCTGGTGCGGGGTCACATGGAGTCCGCCGTGACGCTCCGCGTGCCGCTGGTCGTGGACCTCGGCGTGGGGGACAACTGGCTGGACGCGAAGCGGCAGGACGAGCCGAGCGGGACCGTCACTCCGGCTCGGGCGCCGGGCTGATCGGCACGCCGGGCCACCAGTTCCATCGCCCGGCGAGGTGCATGAAGGCCGGCACCAGGACCATGCGGATGATCGTGGCGTCGAGCAGCACGGCCACCGCCAGGCCGAAGCCCAGGAACTGCATCACCAGGACCCTCGCGAAGGCGAAGACCCCGAAGACCAGGATCATGATCAGCGCGGCCGAGGTGATCACCGAGGCCGTCGCGCTCAACCCCTCCATGGTGGCCTCGTCGTTCTTCCCCGTGCGGTCGTAGGCCTCCTTGATCCGGCTCAGCAGGAACACCTCGTAGTCCATGCTGAGCCCGAACACGACCGCAAACACCAGCACGGGCACCAGGACGTAGATGGCGCCGGTGGGACCGTCGAGCCGGAACAGCGCCCCCCCCACGCCCTCCTGGAACACGAGCACGATCAGGCCGAACGCGCCCGCCACCGAGAGGCAGTTCATCACGACCGCCTTGA
>JBFIUJ010000186.1:0-6240 GCA_041607595.1 Gemmatimonadales bacterium
GCCAGAACGCCTCGCCGAACAGCAGCACCGGCACGCGCTCCATTCGCTCGGTCTGGATCAGCGTCAACGTCTCTAACAGCTCGTCCAGTGTGCCGTAGCCGCCGGGAAAGACGATGAAGGCCATGGCGTACTTCACGAACATCGTCTTGCGGACGAAGAAGAACTTGAAGTTCAGACTCCGGTTCAGGTACTCGTTGGAGCTCTGCTCGAACGGGAGCTCGATGTTGCACCCGATCGAGAGCCCGCCGGCGGCGGCCGCGCCCTTGTTGGCCGCCTCCATGATCCCGGGCCCGCCCCCGGTGATGACCGGGAAGCCGGCCTTGGCCAGGCGGTTGGCGGTCTCCACCGCGGCCGCGTAGTGCGGATCGTCCGGCGTGGTCCGGGCCGAGCCGAAGATCGACACCCCGTCCTCGATGTCCGCCAGGTTGTCGAACCCCCAGACGAACTCCCCCATGATGCGGAAGACGCGCCACGGATCCGTCCGCCGGAGCGCATCGGGGCGCTCGATGAGCTCGCGACTCTCGAGAAGGTCCTCATCCTCGGTGCGCCGCTTGAAATCACCCGGCATGCGGTTGAGCGGTGTGGTCATGGCTGGGCCGTTCGGTGCGGCGCGACACGGGCTCGTCGGGCCGAGGGCGGAGTGGGCGATGGCGGGCGCCGTGGCGTCCGCTGTAGTGGAGTCCAGGGCGGTGGACCGCCTCGCAACGCTCAATATACCCCTGGCCGGGGGCCCCGCGGATGCCCCTCGCCGAGTTATGTTTGCGCCCATGCCCCACGGCCCCGTGGAGCCCTCCGCTCCCCCTCGTCCTCAGGCCACGATCCGGAACGGCCCCTCGCGCTCCTGGCCCGGCCTCGCCGCGCGGCTCACGATCCGGGCCGCCCTGCGCCCCCGCCTGGCGCTGGACCTGCTGCGGACGGCCTGGGCCTTCCGCCGCCGGCGCTGGTGGGCCACGCGTCCGTTCCTCCCGCTGCCCGACCGGACCTACCTCCGCTGGCGGATGCACACCGCCTACGGCGACGAGCGCGCCGTGCCGCCGGCCGAGGACGTGGAGCGGTTCGCCCGGTGGCGGCGCGAGACGATGGGGCTGTGACCCGCCAGCCGGACGTGGGCGCCGCCTCCGCCGAGACGCTTCCCCACGTGGTCATCCTGGGCGGCGGCTTCGCCGGGCTCTACGCGGCGAAGGCGCTCCGCCATGCGGCGGTCCGAATCACCGTGGTGGACCGCCGCAACCATCACCTCTTCCAACCCATGCTGTACCAGGTGGCGATGGCCGCCCTCTCGCCGGGGGACATCGCATCGCCGATCCGCTCGATCCTGCGCCGCCAACCGAACACCGAGGTGATCCTGGCCGAGGCCACCGCGGTGCAGGCCGGCGAGCGCCGGGTGGCGCTGAGCGACGGAGGGACCCTCTCCTTCGACTACCTGATCGTGGCAACCGGGGCGATGCACTCCTACTTCGGCCGGGAGGACTGGGAGCCGTTCGCGCCCGGGTTGAAGTCCATCGAGGACGCGCTGGAGGTCCGGCGCCGCGTGCTGCTCTCGTTCGAGGCCGCCGAGCGGGAGGCCGACCCGGTGCGCCGGCAGGAGCTGCTGACGTTCGTGGTCGTGGGCGCGGGCCCGACCGGCGTCGAGGTGGCGGGCGCACTGGCGGAGATCCGTCGCTACGCCCTCCGCCGGGACTTCCGCCGGATCGACCCGCGGGATGCGACCGTCATGCTCCTCGAGGGCGGCCGCCGCATCCTCCCCGCTTACCCCCCCCGGCTCGGCGAGCAGGCCAAGGCGGACCTGCGCCGGCTCGGCGTGGATGTCCGGACCGAGACGCTGGTCACCGAGATCGGACCCACCACCGTGCACGCCGCCGGCTGGACCATTCCCACCCGCACCGTGGTCTGGGCCGCGGGCAACCTGGCGAGCCCGCTCCTCCGGACCCTCGGCACCCCGCTCGACCGCCAGGGCCGGGCGATGGTGGAGCCCGACTGCACCATCCCGGGCCACCCGAACGTGTTCGTGCTGGGCGATGCGGCCCATTTTGCCCACCGGCCCGGCGGACCGCTGCCCGGACTCTGCCCGGTGGCGATCCAGATGGGCGAGTACGCCGCCTCCGCGATTCGCGCCGACCTCACCGACCATCCCCGGGTCCGCTTCCGCTACCGCGACAAGGGGCAGCTGGCCGTGATCGGGCGGGGACGCGCCGTCGCCGACCTCGGCCGGCTTCGCTTCGGCGGCATCGTGGCGTGGCTCGTCTGGATCTTCGTCCACATCTTCTTCCTGATCGGGTTCCGCAACCGGGTCATCGTGCTCTTCGAGTGGGCCTGGTCGTACCTGACCTTCCAACGCGGGGCACGGCTCATCACCGGCGTGGGCTCCGCGGACCCGCCCCTCCCGGACGACCCGTGATCGCGGCGGCGGACGTCAAGGACCGCGCGCTCGCCCTGGGCTTCTCCGCCTGCGGCATCACCGACCTCCGCCCCACCCCACATGCCCAGGCGCTGGACGAGTGGCTTACCCGCGGGTACGCCGGCACCATGCGCTATCTGCACCGCCAGGCGGCACGACGGAAAGAGCCCCAGCGCATAGCGCCCGAGGCCCGATCCGCGGTCGTGGTGCTCGAGAGCTACTACACTCCGGATCCGCCCGCCGGCGCGGCGAGGCCCAAGATCGCGAAGTACGCCCGCGGCCGGGACTACCATCTCGCGATGCGCGAGCGCCTGGACAGGCTGGCCGGGTGGCTGGTGGAGCGCGGCGCCGCGGTGGCGCGCCCCTACGTGGACGCGGGCCCGGTGCCCGAGCGGGAGCTGGCCCAGCGTGCCGGGCTCGGCTGGATCGGGAAGAACACCATGCTGATCCGCCCCGGCGCGGGCGGGGGATCCTGGTTCTTCATCGGTGCGGTCCTGACCGACCTCCCCTTGGACCCGGACTCGCCGTTCGAGACCGACCACTGCGGCAGCTGCACCCGCTGCCTCGAGGCCTGTCCCACCCAGGCCTTCCCCAGCCCGCGCGTGCTCGACGCCACCCGCTGCATCTCCTACCTCACGATCGAGCACAAGGGGCCGATCCCGGAGGAGATCTCAGGGGACCTGGAGGGCTGGGCCTTCGGCTGCGACATCTGCAACGACGTCTGCCCCTGGAATGTGCGGTTCGCCGAGCCGACCACGCTCGTCGACTACGAGCCCCGCGACACCCTGGCCCAGGCCGGCCCCGACTTCTTCGACCAGCTCTCGCCCGAGGCGTTCGACCAAGCCTTCGGCGATACCCCCCTCGAGCGCCCGGGGCTGGAGGGGATGAGGCGGAACTGGAGGACCGCGTGGGCAAGGGACAACAGGGGAACAGGGGAACAGGAGAACAGGGGGTAGACGGGTTTCATACTGTTCCCCCGTTCACCCGTTCCCCTGTTCCCCCGCTCCCACCACCACCCCCACCATCTCCCGGTCGCGGGCTCGGTTGTCGAGGTTGATCGCGACCACCTGCTGCCAGGTACCAAGGGCCAGCGCCCCGTCCACGATCGGGAGGGCGAGGCTGGTCTTGAGCAACGCCGAGCGCACGTGGGAGAAGCCGTTGCCGTCGCCCCAGCGCTCGTTGTGGGCATAGTCGCCGTCCGCCGGCGCCAGGCGATCGAGCGCGCGCCGCAGGTCCGACAGCGCGCCCGGCTCGTACTCGATCGTCGTGAGCGCACCGGTGGACCCCACCAGCTGCACCACGAGCACGCCGGTCGAGACGCCGGACTCGCGGACGAGCGCATTCAGGTCGTCCGTCACGTCCCGATGGCCGTACTCCTCGGCGAGCCGATAACGAAAGCTGCGTACCATGTGACCGTCCTGGGCTTGAAGCGTGGGTTGGTCCGAGGGATCAGGCCGACCGAGGGAGCAGGGAAGCTCCGGTTCTCCCGTTCCCCGGTTCTCCGGTCTCCCGCCGTTTGACATTCTCCATCCCGGTCGCGATCCTGGCTCGAGCGGGCCCCGCGCGCCCGACCGCCACCAGGAGGACCCATGCGCACCCTCGCCACCATCCTCTCGGCCGCGCTGTTGGCGCTGGCCCTTCCCGCCACCGGCCGGGCCCAGGCGCTCGCCGGGACCTACTCGGCCCAGGGGGACGCCGGTTCGGTGATCCTGACGCTGTCCGTCAGTCGGGGCAAGCTCAGCGGCACCCTCGCGGGAGGCGCCGAGCGATTCACGCTCGAGGGTGTCGTGGACGAAGATGGCGACGGCGAGGGCACGATGCGCACCCCGCAGGGCAACCTCTACTTCGCCGTGGAAGTCGACGGGAACGATCTCCTCCTCCTGGTGGCCGAGATGGGGTCGGACGGCGAGCCCAACTTCGCGACCGCTCGAGAGATCGCCTTTACCCGCGGCGCGGCGCCACCGAACCCTCCCCTCGCCCAGGGTCGGGAGCCCGCGCCGGGCGCCGCACCCTCCACTCCGGCTCCTCCCGCCGGAGCCCTCCACGACGGCACCCCGCTCGCCCGCGAGTGGTCCCAGCTCCTGGCCGGCCGGAAGCTCACCAAGATGGAGAGCTACAGCAGCGGCTCCAGCGGCGGGTACAGCTCCAGGGCGGACGCCTATCTCTGCAGCAACGGCGAGTTCCTCTACCGGGATCAGAGCTCGGTGTCCGTGGACGTGGGTGGCGCGTTCGGCAATTCGAGCGGGCAGGGAGGCGAGCAGGGCCGGTGGCGGATCATCACTCAGGGCCAGGTCGCCGGGATCGAGTTTCGGATGGCCAACGGCAACGTCGCGCAGGCCCGGCTCGACCGCCAGGACGGCAAGACGTTCGTGGACGGCCAGCGCGTGCTGGTCACGCCGGCGGAGATCTGCCCGTAACGACAGGGGAACGGGAGAACAGGGGAAAAGGGGAACAGGGCTGCTCCGCCCGAGGGCAGTCATCGCCACCCGTCACGGGTGGTGAAGCGTAGCCGGTCCCCGTTCCCCCGTTCCCCTGTTCTCCTGTTCTCCTGTTCTCCGCCGTCATTACCTTGCCCACCATGGACGCCACCGCCCCCGCTTCCCCTGATCGCCCCGGTTTCTGGCGCTCGGTCGTCTCGGCCTGGGCCTGGTTCGGCATGTGCTCGAGCCTGGCGCTCTGGTTTCCCACGGTCACGCTCGTGTTCCTCGCCACCGCGCTCTTCGACCGGGGCCGCTACGTCACCGGGTTCTGGTTCCGCCGAGTCGGCCTGGCGATGACCGCGGCCAACCCCTTCTGGAGCTTCCGCTGCTCCGGCGAGCGGGTGAAGGATCCGCGGCGGCCCTACGTCGTGGTGGCGAACCACGAGTCCTTCGCCGACATCATCCTGATCAGCCGGCTACCCTGGGAGATGAAGTGGCTCTCCAAGGTCGAGCTGCTCCGGATCCCGGTCCTGGGGTGGATGATGTGGATGGCGGGCGACGTGCCGGTGCAGCGCAGGAGCCGGACCAGCGGGGCCGAAGCGCTGGCGATCTGCCGGCAGCGTCTCGCTCGGCGCGTGTCGGTGATGATCTTCCCCGAGGGAACCCGCTCCGCGACCGGGGAGCTGCTCCCGTTCAAGGACGGGGCGTTTCGACTCGCGATCGAGACGGGCGTGCCGATCCTCCCGTTGGCCGTCGCGGGCACCGGGTCCGCGCTGCCCAAGCACGACTGGCGGTTCAACCGTTCGGTCGCGGAGGTGCGGGTCCTCCCGCCGGTCGAGACGGCCGGCCTCACGCTGGACGACCTGGCGGACTTGAAGCGACGCGTCCGGGAGACGATCCAGGCGGCCCGCGACGACCTGCGCCGGAGCCTCGCGTGAGCCGCGTCGCGCTGTCGGCGCTCGCGTGCCTCGTCGCGATGGGCTGCCGGAGCGGGGATGCGCCGGTGCCGGCCGATTTCGCGCCGGGGCCGGTGCCGGCGGAGTTCGCCCTGGGCGAGCGGCTGTTCGCGGGGAGCTGCGCCAAGTGCCACGGGCCGCTGGCCCTGGGCACCGAGATGGGGCCGCCGCTGGTGCATCGGATCTACGAGCCCAGCCACCACGGGGACGCGGCGTTCCTCCTCGCGGTGACCCAGGGAGTGGTCCCCCACCACTGGAGCTTCGGTCCGATGCCGGCGATCCCCGAGGTCACCCGGGAGGACGTGCCGGAGATCATCGGCTACGTGCGCTGGCTCCAGCGCTCCGCCGGGATCTTCTGACCCCTCAGGAGGGCGGGAACGCCCACACCAGGAAGGCCGGAAGCACCTCGCCCCAGGTGGCGTGGGCGTGTCCGCCACTCACCTCGACGTCCACCGCGTCGGACGCC
>JBFIUJ010000187.1:0-6193 GCA_041607595.1 Gemmatimonadales bacterium
GCCCTACCGTCTCGTCGTGGCGGTGGACGGCGACACGGTGGCGGTGGACACGGTCCACGCCGCCGGGGCCAGGAGCGATCGGCCGCTGTACGTCTTCCGCGAGGTTGCGCTCCCGCCGGGCCGGCACTGGATCGCCGTGGGGTTCGACCGGGATCCGGAGGCGGAGGCCGACCGCCGGGTGCAAGAGCGAGGGGGCGGGCGCGCCGGCCCGGTGCCGCCGCCGTCGCTGGGCTACCGAGATTCGCTGACCCTCGGCGCCGGCGAGGTGGCCCTCATCACTTACGACGCCGAACGGAGGGAGCTGGTGCGAGCGGCGCCCGATCGCTGATCCCGTCTTACACTTCTCGCACACTTTTTCTGTTGCCGTGGCACGCCGCGCGCCCTATCCTAGTCCGGAGTCGGTTCGCGCATCTGGAGTGTCATGTCAACCACGTCCCCAAGCCACCGCCGCACTCTCGGGTGGCCGCTCGCCCTGCTCGTGGCGAGCCTCGCCATCACCGTGCTGGCCGCGGTGCAGGCCACGCTCACGGTGCGCCGGCACCGGGCCACCGCCGAGCAGCTGCTGCGGGACTACGCCGCCTTCGCGGCCTGGAGCTATCAGCGGCACGCCGGGGAGGAGATCGGTGAGGCCGCCTGGTTCACCCTCAACCCGATCCTCCATCGGCACCTCCACGACTCGGACCGCATCCCCGAGTCTCGCCATCTTCCGGGCTACCTGGCCCGGAGCCTGGAGGACTGCCGCTGCCGGCCCCTCGGGCAGCCCGGGACCTACTGGAGCTTCGCCCTGGGGGCGGACACTCTGAACCTGACGGGTCCCAGGCCAACCCTGCGGGAGCAGCGCTGGCTGGTGGACACGGTGACCCGTCACGTCCGGGACCCGGCGGGGGCGGGTGCCGGGGAGCGGATGGCGGTGATCGCGGGCGGCGACGACGAGCGGCCGCGCCTCGTGGCGTACGGTCTCATGCCGACGATTCGGAACGACACGATCGTCTACGGCTTCACCTTCGATCCGACGAGCGTGCCCGGGCTCTTCCGGGAGGTGCTCGCCACCCGTCCTCTGCTTCCGCCCGCCGTGGTGCAGGGACGCTCGGGGGACTCCCTGCTTGCCGTCCGGGTCACCGCGCCCGGCGGGGGCGTGCTGTACGCATCGGCAGGATGGCCCGACTGGACCTACCTGGCGGCGGACACGGTGCGCGCCCGGAACGGGGGGCTCGTGGTCGAGGCGGCGGTGCGCCCGGCCCTCGTGAATCAGGTGCTGGAGGGCGGGCTGCCGCGCTCCCGCCTCCCCTTTCTGGTGGGCTCGATCGTGCTGGCCGGGGCGCTGGCCCTGCTCGCCATCCGGCAGGTGCGCCGGGAGCGAGAGCTGGCCCGGGTGCGGTCGGAGTTCGTCTCCAGCGTGTCCCACGAGCTCCGGACCCCGCTCGCCCAGATCCGGCTCTTCCTCGAGACCCTCCGGCTCGGACGCTTCGCCGACGAGGCCCAGCGGGAGTGGCTGCTGGGCCACCTCGATCGCGAGACCCTTCGGCTGAGTCACCTGGTGGAGAACCTGCTCCGGTTCTCCCGGCCCAACCCCGGCCCAGCGAGCACCCCGGCCGCCGAGGTCGACGTGTCCGAGGAGGCGGCCGAGGTGGTACGCGCCTTCGAGCCGCTGGCGGCGTCCCGCCGGGTCGTCCTCGAGACCGATCTGGAGGATGACGCGGTGGCGCTCCTCGACCGTGAGGCGTTCCGGCAGGTGCTGCTGAACCTGCTCGACAACGCGGTGAAGTTCGGTCCGACGGGGCAGCGCATCGCGGTCCGGGTCGAACGGGAGATGGACACGGTGCGGGTGAGCGTGACCGACCAGGGCCCAGGCATCCCGGCGGCGGAACGGGAGCGCGCGTTCGAGCCGTTCGTCCGCGGGGCGGACGACGCGACGCGGGCCGTCGGCGGCAGCGGAATCGGCCTCGCCGTGGTGCGGGACGCGGTGCACCGGCACGGCGGGCGGGTGCGGATCGAGGACGCGCCGACCGGCGGCACCCGCGTGGTGGTCGAGCTGCCCGCCATCCGCCGGCGTGCCGAGCCCGCGCCGAGCCCGCACCTGGTGGAGGTGGCGAAGTGAGCCCCGCCCGCATCCTCGTGGTGGAGGACAACGTGGACCTGGCCGACGGGCTGCGACACAACCTCGAGCTCGAGGGCCACGAGGTCCTGCTGGCGGCGGACGGCGACCAGGGACTGCGCCTCGCGGTGGAGCGGGCGCCCGATCTGGTGATCCTCGACCTGATGCTGCCTGGGCGCGACGGCTATCAGGTCCTGCGCGCCTTGCGGGAGGGCGGAAGCCGGACTCCGGTGATGATCCTGAGCGCCCGGGGCGAAGAGGCGGACAAGGTCCGCGGCTTTCGGCTGGACGCCGACCAGTACGTCACCAAGCCGTTCGGGCTGCTGGAGCTGCTCGAGCGGGTGCGCGCGCTCCTCCGGCGGTCGGGCAACGGAGCCTCGCGCGCACCCGCGCCGCGGGCCACGATCGACTTCGGGCGGGTGTCGGTGGATCCGGCGGCCCGAACGATCACCGTCGCCGGGCAGCCGGTGTCGCTCACCCCCAAGGCCTTCGAGCTGATGCTGGCGCTCGTCCGGCGGAACGGAGCGGTGGCGAGCCGGGTGGAGCTCCTGCGGGAGGTCTGGGGCTCGCCCGGCGACGTGCTCACGCGCACCGTGGACTCCCACATGGCCGAGCTCCGGCGCAAGCTCGAGGAGGATCCGGCCAGGCCGCGCCACTTCCTGACTGTATGGAAGACCGGGTATCGGTTCGAATCGTGAGGGCCCGCGACGGAGGGCACCCGGGCCTTCGATGCCTTCGCGAGCGGTCGGGCCGTGCGGGACCTCCGGTCGGCCCCTTTGAACGGAGGTTCTCATGACGTCGCGCGCTCGCCCCGCCGCCTGGGCCACCGCGCTCGCACTCGCCGCGCTCGCCTGCACCGGTGGAGAGGGTCTGTCGGACGCAGACCGGACCGCGATCCGCCGGCTGGATTCCGCATACGTCGACGCATGGCTCCGCGACGACACCGCCGCCGTGCTCGGTACGTTGATGCCGGACGCCGTCCTCATGCCAGCCGGCCAGCGGCCCCTGACCGACCCAGGCGCCATTCGCGGGTTCTGGTGGCCGACGGACGGCTCTCGGACCCGGGTGACGTCCTACACCACCACGGTGGACGAGATTGGCGGCGGTCCGGAGGCGGCCTTCGTCCGGGGGACCGGCCTGCTCTCCTTCACCTACGAGAAGGACTCGGTCGTGTCCCAGGTGACGAGCCGCAGCATGACCCTGACGGTCGTGACGCGGGATTCCGCCGGGCGTTGGCGTATCGCCCGGCGGATGTGGGGGCCGCTGGCCCCCGCCCCGTGAGGCCCCTCCACGGATCTCGCACACTTCCCCGACGCCTCCTCCACCTCCGGACGGGCCGGAATTGCTACCGTGAGGCCGTCCCCAGCAGGAGGTCCCAGTGACGTCGCCGATCGCCGTGCTCCCGCTCGCCCTCGCCGTCTTCGGCGCGCCGGCCCGATACCCGCCGAGCCAGCCTTCGCCCGACATCCTGGTCTCGGCCGAATGGCTCGCCGCCCACCTCTTCGACGAGGAGATCGTCGTCCTCCACGTGGCGCACCAGCGGCGGGAGTACGAGCGTGGCCACATCCCGGGCGCCCGGTTCCTCCTCTATCGCACCATCGCCCACGAGGTGGACGGCCTCGCCGTGGAGCTGCCGCCGCCCGCCCACCTCGTCACCGCCCTCAGCGCGCTCGGCGTCCAGGACGGCCGGCGGGTCGTCCTCTACGGGGAGCCGATGAGCGCCATGCGGGCCTGGCTCACCCTCGACCTCCTGGGCCTGGGCGACCGCGCGGCCGTGCTGGACGGCGGGCTCGGGACGTGGATGCGGTCGGGCGGCACGGTCACCAACGAGGAGCCGCCCGCGCCGAAGGTGGGGCCGCTCACGATCAAGCCTGCGCTGTGGCGGCTCGTCTCCGCGGAGTGGGTCCGGGAGCGCCTCGCCGATACGGCCGTCGCGCTGATGGACGCCAGACCCGATGACGAGTTCACTGGCGAGGACGGAGGCCACGGCGGCGCGCACCTCGCGGGGCACATCCCCGGGGCGCGCCAGCTCCACTGGCGGGACCTGGTGCGCTCGGAGCAGGACGAGCGGCTGCTGCCGGCCGACCAGCTCCGCGAGCGCTTCGCCCGCGCCGGCGCGGTCCCTGGGCGGCTGGTTGCCGTCTACTGCATGATCGGGATGCGGGCCAGCGTGAGCTACTTCGTCGCCCGACTGCTGGAACGCGACGTCCGCTTCTACGACGGCTCGTGGCAGGACTGGAGCAATCGACACTTGCCGGTGGAGCCGGGGCGCGCGCCCTACCGGCAGACTCAGGATCACCAAGGAGGAACCCGATGAGACCCCTCTGGCATCGAACCGCAGGAGCCGCGCTCACCGGGGCGGTCGCCCTCGCCCTGACCGGGCTGGCCCCCGCCCCTGCCACCGCCCCCTTGGCCGAGTCTCCCGAGACCATGGTGGTCTCGGCGGACTGGCTGAGGCAGCACCTGGCCGATCCCGGCCTCGTGGTCCTGGCCGTCGGCCCCGAGGCGTCGTACCGGGAATCCCACATCCCCGGGGCGCGGTACCTCTCGTTGCGGGACATCTCGACCCGGAGCGAGGCCCCTCCCCTCTCGCTCGAGCTGCTGCCGGTGCCGGTGCTCGACTCCGTCTTCGAGTCGCTCGGTGTCTCCGACGGCTCGCGGATCGTGATCTACTGGGACGGGGAGTGGGTGACGCCGACCACCCGGGTCTGGTTCACGCTCGATCGGCTGGGCCTGGGCGACCGCGCATCCATCCTGGACGGCGGGCTTCCGGCGTGGGTCGCCGCCGGCGGCGAGGTCACGGCCGAGGCGCCCGCCGCCCCGTCGCGGGGCAGGATAACGCCCAGGGCGCGGAACGTGGTGGTGGAGGCGGACTGGCTCGCGAAGCGGCTGGACGGCGCCGGCATCGCGCTGATCGATGCCCGCACGCCGAACTTCTACGACGGCAGCGAGTCGGGCGGGCAGCCCCGGGCCGGCCACATCCCCGGGGCCAAGAACGTCGCGTTCCCGACGATCGTGGACGAGGGCGACCGGTTCAAGTCGCCCGAGGCGCTGAACGCGCTGTTGGCCGAGGCGGGCGCGGGGCCGGGCAAGACCGTCGTCGCCTATTGCCACATCGGCCAGCAGGCGACTCTGGTGTACTTCGCGGCCCGCCGGTTGGGCTACGACGTCCGGCTCTACGACGGCTCGTTCCAGGATTGGAGCCGGCGGATGGATCTGCCGGTGGTGCAGCTGAAGCAGGCGCGGGCCCAGCTCCTCAGCACCGAGCGGTTGGGGCAGGTGGTGTCGAACCCCGAGTGGCGGATGACCATCATCGACGCCCGCAGCGATCTCGGGGAGTACCTGCAGGGCCACGTGCCGGGGGCCGTCTTCCTCCACAACGAGACCCTGCGCTGGACCGGGAACGGGGTGCCGGCGGACCTGCTGCCGGGCGAGAGCTACCGGGCCCTCTTCGAGCGGCTCGGCGTGCGGCGGGATCGGCCGGTCGTGGTGTACGGCGCCGGCGGTGCGAACAACTTCCACGCCACCTTCGTGACCTGGCTGCTGAAGGGCTTCGATCACCCGACCGTGTACCTGCTCGACGGAGGCTACGGCAAGTGGGCCGAGGAGGGGAGGCCCGTGACCCAGAAGTACCCGAAGGTGGAGCCCGGGTCGCTCGCGGGCGGGAAGTTCTCCCTCGCCCTCGCGACGACCGCGGACGTCCAGCGGGCGGTGGAGCGGCGCGACGTCCTCCTGGTGGATGCGAGGCCGCCGGCCCAGTACAGCGGCCAGGCGGGTCCCCAGCTCCGCCGCGGGCACCTGCCCGGCGCCGTCAACCATCCCTGGATCACCGACCTCGCGGGCGAGCCGGCCAAGTGGATCTGGAAGCCGAAGGCGGAGCTCGAGTCCGCATACGGAGCCCACGGCATCACGCCGGATAAGGACATCATCGTGTACTGCAACACCGGCACCGAGGCGAGCCACCTCTACTTCGCCCTCGCCCAAGTGCTCGACTATCCCAGGGTCCGGGTCTACGTGCCGTCCTGGACCGAGTGGTCCGAGCGGGAGGATTTGCCCATCGAGTAGGGGTTCCCCCAATGGGCGACGCCGCCGGCTTCC
>JBFIUJ010000188.1:0-6183 GCA_041607595.1 Gemmatimonadales bacterium
CCGATGCCGGGACGACGGGTCCGGTGGTTCGCCCATCCCTTGCGCCGTCGCACCTCACACCGCCCTCAAGGACTCCCTCGGGTCCGGGTCGCGCTGAAGCGCCCCCAAGGGATCCTTGGTCGCGGCTCGGCAATGTCGCTAGAGCGACGGAGCGACCGACCACCGGCATGCGTTCCCCCTCTCCACATCGTGGAGAGGGGGCCAGGGGGTGAGGTTGGCCTCGCGATGACCCCGGTGGAGTTTGGCGGGGCTTCTTCCCTTTTCTCTTTTGCCTTTCCCCGTTCTCCTGTTCCCCCGTTCACCGCCTTGCTGCCACCAGCCCCACCGGCACCTTCCGCCATCCACGCCAGGCGCGGGTCCGTCCGTCGTCGCTTCGGATCAGGAGCTGGGCCGAGATGCCGCCGTCCAGGGCGACGGCGGTGACGCAGCCCAGGGAGCGCATCGCCTCCGCGGTCTCGGGCACGGTGAGCCCGAAGGGCACGGAGCCCGCGGCCTCGCCGAGTCCGCTCCAGCGGGTGAGGGCGACGAGGAGCTCGCCCGTGGGCAGCTCGCAGAGCGCGAGTCGAGCGTCCCGGTGGGCGAGGTCCACGCCCAGTCCGGCCTCCCGGAGCGGCCGAGGGATCACCCCGTTCAGGAGCAGCGTCGGATAGGACTGGAAGGCCCAGGCGAGGTCTCCCGCCGTGCGCCGGCTCTCGATCTCGTCCGGACGGAGCCAGGTCACCCGCCCCGCCGTGTCGGCCACCACCGCCACCGAGAGCGGCCCCACGCCCGGCGGCCGCACCTCCTCGCCGTCCATCACCAGCCAGCCCCAGGGCGCGATGCCGGTGAACTGCCCCGCGTTGAGCGCGAGCACCGCGGTCTCCGGCGCCTCGTCCACCGTCCAGCCGGGCTTGGTGTGATAGGCCCGAAGTCGCGCCTGCAGCGTGAGTCTGTGCCGTGCGGGATCGAGCCGAGCCAGGACCATCCGGACGCTCGGCCCGTCATACCCCGGCAGGCCGAGCGGTACGCTCGCCCAGCGGAGCCCTTCACCCGCGGTCCGCCAGGCGATGGCGTCATGCCGCGGTAGGAGGGCGGCCTCCGGCACGCCGCTCCCCGGCACGACGTCTCCTGCCGCGACCAGGCCCGCGGTCGCGGCCAGGAGCATCGGCCGGCGGAGCGCCCCCATCATCGGACTATTGAACCGCCTTGAGCGCGCTCTGGAGGGCGTCCCGCCGCGGCGTGAACGCCTTCCGCTCGTCGCTCGTGAGCGGGAAGCGGGCCGGCGCGTAGAGGACGTTGATCACCCGCTCTTTGACCGCGGCGTACTCCTTCGCGTCCATGCCGCCCGCCTTGGCCCCGGCGGCCTCCGTCTGCGGCTTGGCATCGCGGATGGCCTGACTCTCCGAGGGCAGGGTGGCATGCTCGTTGGCGCTGGCGGCCATCTCCTCCATGTTCGGCTTCAGTTTCTCGCAGCCCTTCTCCGCCTTGGCGTCGATCAGGGCCTGCACGCTGTCGGCCTTGGCGTCCAGTCGATCGGCCTTGGCCTCGTCGTCTTCGTCGCTCGACGCATCCCGCAGCCGCCGGACCTGCGCGGCGCGCGGGTCCTTGTCCCCCGCCTGGCTGACGCACTCCTGGTGCCGCATCAGGGCGTTCATGTAGGCGGGACCCGCGTTCTGCCGCGCCGCCTCCGCCTTGGCGATCCGCGCCTTGGCCGCCTCGGCCACCTTGTCCTGCTCGGCCTTCTCCGCCTTGAGGCCGGCGAGCAGGGCGTCGAGCGACTCCTCGTCTAGCTCGGGCCCCGACGGGACGCCCACCGCCGCGGCCGGCGCCTCCACCTTCTCCTTGCCCGGCAGCTTGACCCTCTTGGTGATTCCGCCCAGCTGCGCCTGGGCGACGGACGGGACGAGCAGCAGGGCCGCCACGAGGGCGGCCGCGAAGGGGCGGTTCAGGGCTGACATGCGGGAGCTCCGTGGAAGTTGAGGGACCGGCCCAGGACGGCTAAATCTACTGTCCGCCTGTCGGCCCGGGCATCCCCCTCGGCCCTCGATCCCCCCCGGATCGGGCAGGGGAACTCCCGCCTCGGTCCCGGCATTCCCCGTCCCCCTATCAGGGCATCATCCGAGGCCTCTAACCCGGGCCGCGGTACCCGCCCTCAGGAACGGATGAAGCCCGGGCCCTCGGCCGCCCGTAGAATGGAGCGACCTCGCCTCAGGAGCCTGCCGTGCCGGGACGCCACCCCGCCTGGATCTTCGCCGCCGCCCTCGCCTGGAGCGCCATGGGGGCCACCTCGGCCCGGGCTCAGACCCCCGCAGCCCGCCAGTCGGCCGTCTCGCCCGCGACCACCCTGGTCATCGATTCCGTGACGATCATCGACCCCGCCGCTCCGACCGGGTCCGAGGCCAGGGTCGGGGTCCGGACCGTGTTCGTGGCCAGGGATCGCATCGAGCGCATCGCCGAGGCCGGGGTCGCGGCGCCGCCCGGGGTGCGACGGGTGGCCGGGCGGGGCGGGTTCCTCCTGCCGGGGTTCTGGGACATGCACGTCCACATGAACCGCGACACGCCGACCCAGCTCCGGGTGATGGCGCCGCTCCTCCTGGCGCACGGCGTCACCAGCGTGCGCGACCTCTCGGCCGATTGCTGGGAGCCCTGCAGCCCGAGCAACCAGACGATCGACGGGATGCGGGACCTGCAGCGCCGGATCGAGGTGGGACGAGTCATCGCCCCGCGCCTCCAGGCCCTCTCGAGCCCCATCGTCCACGGCCCGACGGCCCGCTCCGGCTATCCCGCCGCCTTCCCCGACTTCTGGCGGCCCGGCACCGCGGAGCAGGCTAGGGAGCTGGTCCAATTCCTCTCGGCGCGAGGGGTGGACTTCATCAAGCCCTATCACACCATGCCGCGGGCCGCGTATCTCGCGATGCTCGAGGAGGCCCGGGCGGTGGGCCTCCCGGTGTCGGGCCACCTTCCCTGGAGCGTCCACCCGATCGAGGCGGTGCAGGCCGGGGTCCGTGCCATCGAGCACGCGCGCTGGCCCGGATTGGCCTGCAACCCCGAGTACGAGGCCTTCCGCGAGATGAACGCCCGCGTCGCGGCGCAGGAGGGCCAGTGGGATCCGGTGATCTTCGCCCGCTTCCGGGACACGGCCGTCCCGGGCTTCGACGCCGCCGCGTGCGCCGAGATCTTCCGGGCGCTCGTGGCGAGCGACGTCTACCTCGTGCCGACCCACCTCACCCGCGAGATGGATGCGCGGGCGGCCGATTCCACGTATCGGTCCGACCCCCGCCGGCGCTACGTGCCGGCGCACCGCCTGCGCAGCTGGGACCGCGACCTCGGCGCCACCGCCGGGAGTCCCCCCGTCCTGCTGAAGTTCTATCGCGAATTCTTCGACCTGGGGCTGCGCGTGACCGGGCTGGCGCAGGCCGCAGGCGTCAAGATCCTGGTCGGAACCGACGCGTTCGACACCATGGTCTTCCCCGGGCTCAGCTACCACGATGAGCTGGCGCTGCTCCACAGAGCCGGGCTGAACCCGCTGGAGATTCTTCGCGCGGCGACGATCCGGGGCCCGGAGTTCCTGGGGAAGAGCGACCGGTTCGGCTCGATCGCCGCCGGCAAGGTCGCGGACCTGCTCCTGCTGGACGCCGACCCGCTCCAGGACATCCGCCACACGACCCGCATCCGGGCCGTGGTGTTCGACGGCCTCGCCTACGACCGCGCCGCGCTGGACGCGATGATCCGGGGCGTGGAGGAGTACGTCGCGGGAATGGAGTGAGGGGGGCGAAGAGCGAAGGGGGAATGGGGAAAAGCGAACAGGACCCGGCCGTCTCACTTACCTCACCCCCTGTCCCCCTCTCCACTACGTGGAGAGGGGGCACTCAGGTCACCCACCGAGTCCATGGCGGCCGGGGGTGAGGCGCTCGACCTTCGACTTTCGACCGCTTCGACCGGGTGAAGGCCTGGAGGGGCCGGGCCCTATCGCCGGCGCGGTTGAGGCCGCCCTCAAGGATTCCCTCGGGTCCGCCTCGCCGGCGCGGCCAAGGCCGCGGCTCGGCAATGTCGCTGAAGCGACGCGTGCCCGCAGTGCTCTTGTTCCCCTTTTCCCTGTTCCCCTGTTCCCCTGTTCCCCAGTTCCCCTGCTTCCCCTACTTCTCCCGCAGTTTTTTCAACATCTCGATCCCGTTGGCGTTGTCCGGATTGAGCGCGACCGACTTCTCGTAGTTGGCGATGGCCAGGTCCTTCTGCCCGTTCTCCATGTAGGCCTCGCCCAGGCTGTCGTAGGTGTTGTAGGCCTCGGGGTAGGCCTCCACGTTGAGCTTGAACACCTCGATCGCCTCGAGCTTCTTGCCCTGCCGCAGGAGGGCGTACCCCAGATTGTTCAGCATGTCCTCGACGAACGCCTCCGTCGGGCCCGCCGCACGCAGTGCCCGGTAGCGCGCGATGCCGACGGCGGAGCCTTCCTCCAGGAAGGTCCGCTCCAGCGCGAGCCGCACCCGACGCGCGTCCAACCGCTCGTAGTCGAGCCAGCGGGCCGCGGGCTGGTGCCCGGGCGAGAGGAGCGCGAGCAGCGGCTCGAGGAGGAGCATCCCCGAATCGCCGTTCATGAACACCACGAAGCCCGTGCCGGTCTCGGCGCCGACCAGCATGTAGCCCCGGTAGCCGTCGTTGTGTCCCCACTGCCAGAAGTCCACCCCCCGCTCGGTCTTCTGGAGTCCCACCCCCAGCCCCCAGGCGACGCCGTCCGCCACCGACGACTGGGAGTCGAGCATGTCCTTCGCGGTCGCGGGCCGGAGCCCCTCGCCGTCCGAGAGGGCGAGGAGGAAGCGGGCGAAGTCCCTGGCGGTGGTCTGCAGGCTCGCCGCCGTGATCCCCTCGCTCGGGCGCTGCTTGGGGCGGGGCGTGCCGTCCTCCGCGTGCCCCGCCGCCAAGTCGTCGTCGAACCGCGCCTCCCAGGAGAAGCTGCTGCGCGACATGCCCAGGGGCCGGAACACGGTGCGCTCCACGAAGGCGGACATCGGCTCGCCGGTCAGGTGCTCCACCACCTTCTGCAGGTAGACGAAACCCTCACCCGAGTAGCGAAACCGCGCACCGGGCTCGAAGAGGGTGGTGAGCGCCCCGTCCCGCGGGCGCCAGTTGGGGAAGCCGGTGGTGTGGCTCAGCACCATCCGAGCGGTGATCGCGCGGCTCCTCGGGTCATGGGACACGTCGGGGTAACGCCAGTAGTCCGCGAGGGGCCGGTCGAGGTCCAGCTTCCCCTCGTCCACCAGCTTCAGGACC
This sequence comes from Gemmatimonadales bacterium, assembly GCA_041607595.1. Classification (GTDB taxonomy): domain Bacteria; phylum Gemmatimonadota; class Gemmatimonadetes; order Gemmatimonadales; family GWC2-71-9; genus JBFIUJ01. Next base: position 5,248 of record JBFIUJ010000188.1, read on the forward strand.
GCATACGCGAAGACCGGCTTGCTCAGGCTCGCCGCCTCGAACACGGTGCGCTCCCCCACCGCCAGGCGGCTCTTCGTGTCTCGCACCCCGAAGCCGCGCACCCAGCTCACCCGCCCACCCTCGATCAGGGCGATCGACAGGCCCGGGACGCCCGCGCTATCCATCAGGGCCGGAATCTCCCGAGCGAGCCGGGCCGTATCGAACGCCGAAGAGCCTGCCGCTCGTCCGGCCCCTCCGACGCATTGGGCCGAGGCGGCGGGGGCGGTGACGGGAGCGAAGGCTGCCACGAGGATGGCGAGCGGGAGGGCCGGGCGGAGGGGCATGAGAGCGGTCCTGTGGGGGTATGCTAAAAATTTAGCCTAGCGCCCTCTCTCCGCGAAAGGGGTCCGGTCGGAGCAGGGCCGACTATCTTCCGTCCGGCCGCACACGACGACCCCAGCCGCCGAAGGAGGAGGGGATGGGCGACGAGAGGAAACACGTCGAGCGAAAGCAGCCCGAGACGCTCCGGCTCCGGTCCGTGATGCCGTCACTGACCGTGAACGACGCCGCCAGGAGCCTGGCCTGGTATCGGGACGTGATGGGCTTCTTCATCCGAGAAGAATGGACCCCCGAGGGGAAGCTCGCGGGGGGCGTCGTGCAGGCTGGGGACGTGCTGTTCTTCCTGACCCAGGACGACTTCGCCAAGGGGAAGGACCGGCGGAAGGGCGAGGGGATGAGGCTCTACTGCTCCACCGGGCAGGAGGTAGACGGCCTCGCCGAGCAGATGAAGGGCCGAGGCGCCAAGATGCTTCAAGAGCCCAAGGATCAGCCGTGGGGGGGCCGGGACTTCACGGTCGAGGATCCGGACGGCTTCAAGATCACGATCTCGAACTGGACGCCGTGAGGAGTCGAGAGTCACGAGTCGAGAGTCGTGAGTCGAGAGTCGAGAGTCGTGAG
>JBFIUJ010000189.1:0-6173 GCA_041607595.1 Gemmatimonadales bacterium
ACCCGATGGCGTTGAGCATCGCGGGCGTGAAGCGGACGTCACCGCCCCAGATGGTGCCCAGCCAGTTGAACACCTTGATCGCCGAGGGCACCGCGATCAGCATCGTCGAGATCATGAACGAGGTGCCCAGCGTCGGGTTCATCCCGCTCTGGAACATGTGGTGGCCCCACACGATCCACCCCAGGAACCCGATCCCGATGATGGCGAAGACCATCGAATGGTAGCCGAAGATCGGCTTGCGGGACCCGTTGGCGATGATGTCCGAGGCCATGCCCATCGCCGGCAGGATCAGGATGTACACCTCGGGATGGCCGAAGAACCAGAAGAGGTGCTGCCAGAGGAGCGGCTGCCCGCCGTCCTGCGGCAGGAAGAAGTGCGTCCCGATGGTCTGGTCGAACAGCAGCATGATGATCGCGCCCGAGAGGATCGGGATCGCCAGGAGGACCAGGATCGCGGTGATGAACAGCGACCACACGCTGAGCGGCATGCGGAACCAGGTCATCCCCGGGGCCCGCATGTTGATGATCGTGGTGATGTAGTTCATCGAGCCCAGGATGGACGAGAGCCCCAGGATGATCAGGCTCACGCACCAGAGCATCTGGCCCATGCTCACCCCGGAGAGCTCGGGGTTCGCGCTGAGCGGCGCGTAGGAGGTCCACCCCGCTCCGGCTGCCCCACCCTCCACGAAGAACCCGGCCACCATCAGGATGCCGGCCGGCACGGCGATCCAGAAGCTCGCCATGTTGATCCGCGGGAAGGCCATGTCCGGCGCGCCGATCTTGAGCGGGATCAGGTAGTTGGCATAGACCCCGACCAGGAGCGGCATGATGGCGAAGAACACCATGAACGTGCCGTGCATGGTGACCAGCGAGTTGTAGAACTCCGGCAACAGCACGCCGTCCGGCGCCATCGTCTCCGGCAGGCCCCCGCCGCCGGGCATGGGCTGGCCGGGGAAGCCCAGCTGCCAGCGGATCATCATCGCCAGGAGCCCACCCACCAGCAGGAACAGCAGGCTCATGACGAGGAACTGGATCCCGATGATCTTGTGGTCGGTGGAGAAGATGTACTTGCGGACGAACGACAGCTCGCCGCCGTGCTCGGCGTGCGCGTGATCGATCGCGGCTGCGGTGGTGGCCATGGGCGCGCTACCTCTCCAGGGCTACGGTTTGGGTCTCGTCGGCGAGCCAGCGGTCGAACGCCTCCTGGGTGTGGACCGTCACCGCCGCCTTCATCCGGTAGTGGCCGAGGCCGCAGAGCTCCGCGCAGGCGATCACGTACTGGCCGGTCGTGTTGGCCTGGAACCAGACCATGATGGTCATCCCCGGCACCGCGTCCTGCTTCACCCGGAACTCCGGGATGAAGAAGGAGTGGATCGCGTCCTCCGAGGTGAGGGTCACCGCCACCGGCCGGTCCACCGGGAGGTGCAGCTGGTTCCGGCGGGTGAAGTCGTCTGCCGTCCCCAGCGTCCCGTCCGGACCCGGATAGGTCACGTTCCACTCGAACTGCTTGGCCTGGACGGCGATGGGATAGGCGCCCGCGGGGATGCTGTCCCGACCCCGGATGTCGTTCCACACCCGGCCACTCAGGATCCCGATCGCCACGACGACCACCGCGGGGACGGCGGTCCAGATGATCTCCGCCGTCGTGCTGCCCTGGGTGTAGTAGGCCTTCCGTCCGGGGCGCGCGCGATACTTGATCATGAACCAGACCAGCGCGACCTCCACGACGACGAACGCAATCCCCGTGATGACGAGGATCAGGTAGTACAGGAAATCGATGTCGCCCGCGTAGGTCGAAGCCCCGGGCGGAAGGATCCAATTCATCGCGTGTCTCCGCTCACGACCCGAAGGAGAAGTCGGCCGCGGCGGCTGCGCCTTCCGCCACCGTCACGGACATCGTCTTGGTGCCGAGCTTCTCGTGCCAGGCCTCGACCTCGTAGGTCCCCGCCGGCAGCCCGGAGATGGTGAAGGTCCCGTTGCCCGCCGACACGGCGAAGAACGGATGGCTCATGACCGCGACGCTCGCATGCATCCACCCGTGGACACTGCACTCGAGCGGGATCATCACCTCGGGCTGGCTGAAGCTCCGGGTGGAGGTCATGCCGGCCTGTGGCTGGCTGATGTTGAACCCGCGGTTGACCGTCGGCACGGCCTTGATGTTGTGGAGCAGGGGGTCGCTGTTCTTGATCTCGATGTTCTGCCCCGCCATCGCGCCGAGGACCCGCGGCGTGTAGAGACAGCCCTGCTGATCGAGCACCACCGCGGTCGCGGGCGCCGAGTACGTCGCCCCGGCCGGAAGGCCGCTCTTCACGTACACGAAAGTGTTGGCGAGCCCGCCGTTCGCGACGACCACCACCGGATCGGTCGGCTGGCCCTGGTACTTGTCGGCGCAGGCCTTCTCCTCCGACATGTCGATCACCGGGTTCGCCGGTGCCGTCCCGGTGAAGCTCACGGTGCCGGTGATGCTGCCCGAGCCCATCGGGCCCGAGGCCGCGGCACCGCCAGCCGCCTCCCCGCCTCCCGCCGCCCCCTTGTCCCCTCCCCCGCAGGCCATGGCCAAGAACGCGGCTGCGTACAAGAGCTTTCTCATGAGTGTCCCTCCGGTTGGTGAGGCGCGGCCTGACGGCCGCGCTGGGCCCGAACCACGATGGTGACCCCCGCGCCCGCGGTGAGCAGCGTGGCGATGATCGGCAGCACGAAGGCGCGCCGCGGGGTCGGAACGTCGAGATAGATGGCGTACCAGGCGCTCACCGAGCCGCGGAACTCGTCCTCGCCCGAGGAGCCCTCCGCCGCCGAGAACGCCATCGGAATGGCCCGGCCGGTCACGAATCCGAGGGCGCCCTCGGGCGCCGCGAGCGCGCGGGTCAGCTGCACCTGCCACTGGCCGCGGTCGAATCGCGCCGAGTGGGTCACGGCCGGCGCGCCGGCCAAGGCGACGAATCGGCCGAGCCCGGTCGCCGTGCCCTCGAGGACGGTGTCCGGCATGCTGGTCCAGCGCCACTGGTAGACCGGGAGCTTGACGTCTCCCCCAAGGAAATACGGGCGCTCCAGGCCTTCGGGCAAGGCGAGCGGGAATTGCACCGTGATCCGGTCGGGGCCCTGCGCCGCGGCCGGCGGTCCGTCCGCGTCGGTCATCGCCTGGCCCAGCCGCTCGAGCCACTCCTGCCAGGCGGGATCGGGGCTCACGGACGGGTCGCTCCAGGAGAGCCGGATCGCCAGCCGCTCGCCGTCGTGCACCGCCTGGACCCAGACGCCGTCCACCGCGGGCGCGAACCACCTCGGCTTCACGATGATCTGCCCCACCAGCGGGACGTAGAATCGCTCCACCGCCACCCAGGCGCTGTCGCCGGGACCGGCCGGCAGGGCCGCCTCCACCCGCTCCGCCCGGATCACCTCGCGCACCTGCGGGGTGCGCTCGGGCGAGAGGCTCCGGACGTACTGCGCCACGCGCCAGAGCTGCTCGTCGGTCACGATGTTGCTGGCCAGCGCGTCGCTGTACGACGGCATCGGCGTCCCGTCGAGCCCGGTCCGCAGCCGCCGGTAGATCTCCTCCACGCTGCCGCCGCCGTTGAAGTGCCAGTTCTCGGTGAGGTCGGCCGGCCGGATGGGCTGGTCCCAGTCGTCCGTCATGGTGGGGGCGGACGTGCCGTCGCCGCGCCCCGCGTCCCCGTGGCACTTGAAGCACTCGAGCTTCCGGTAGGTCGCCTCCCCCTCCGCGAGCCCCTCGGCGGAGCCCGACGGCGCCTTGCCGAAGTCGACCATGGCCGGCGCCGCGCCCCCTTCGAAGAAGCGGGAGAAGGTCTTCAAGTAGGCCACGACGTCGTCGCGCTCCTGCTCGCTGAGCCGCGTCTTCCAGCCGGGCATCGCGGTGCCGGGCATGCCGTCGTCCACCATCCGCCGGATGTCGCGGTCGGTCGGCAGCTCGCCGCTCGCCGTGGTCCGGATCTGATAGAGCGCCCGGGTGAAGTCCCGGGGCCTCGGCAGCATGTAATCCGCCGCCTCCCCCATCCCGTCGCCGGTGTCACCGTGACAGCCGGCGCACCACTTGTCATACACCGCCTTCCCCCGGGGCGCCGTCTCCTGGCCCGCGAGGACCGGCGCCAGCGCCACCGAGCCCGCGGCCGCGAGCAGGAACGCGATCCGGGCGCTCAATGGCCACCTCCTCCCGACCCGCCCTCCTCCCAGCGCCGGGGCTGCCAGCCGGACTGCTGGTAGAGGAAGATCGTGACGGCCCAGATCTCGTCCTCGGTCAGGAAGTCCTCCCAGGCCGGCATCGCGGAGTTCCACGGCGCCCCCTCCTTAGGGAGCCCCTGCCCGCCCTTCGCGATCCGCCAGAAGACGAAGCTCTCGGTCAGCTGGGCGATCGTCCCCGGGTCGTCGAAGGCGAGCGGCGTCGGGCTGAAGCCGTGCCCGTAGTGGCCCTTGCCGTCGAGCAGGTCGCCGTGGCAGGGCAGGCAGTTCCGGTAGTACACCACGCGGCCGGTGGCGTAGTGCTCCTCCAGGGACCCCCGGCTCCGGAGCGGGTTCTCCAGCCCGGCGAGGGACATCGTCTTGCCCCGGAAGGTGATCCGGCTGGGCGGCGCGGGATGGATGGAGCGCAGCTGGATCGGGGCCTCGACCTTGGGCCGCACCTGCTCGTAGGCCATCCAGCCCACCAGGAGGGGGGCCGCCACCAGCATCGTCCCGCGGATCCACTTCTTGTCGGCGTCGGCCAGCACCGCGCCGATGGGCTCCCGGAAGCGACGCCACCGCTCCTCGTTGTCGCTCACGTAGATCAGGATGCCGGCCAGCGCGGTCAGCAAGTACTGCAGGACAACGCTCTGCGGCACCGGCGCGCTCTTCATGCCCACCAGCGGCGGCAGGTAGACGATGCCCCACTTGATGACGACGTAGGACCCGACCAGCAGCAGCAGCGCCTGCCAGAACGGGTGGCGGAGGGCCTCCCGGACGCGGCTCATCGCTGCCCCGCCAGGAACTGGACCAGGGCCTCGAGCTGGCCGGCCGAGAGCTGCTGCCCGAACGTGGCCGGCATCACCCCGGCGAACTGCTCGTATCCCTTGGCGATCTCCGCGGCCGGCTCCAGGATCCCGCGCCGGATCTTGTCCGCCGAGAGGCGGCGACCCATGCCGTCGAAGGAGGGGCCCACCACGCCGCCGGCGCCGTCCAGCTGGTGGCAGCCGATGCAGCCCTTCTCGGTGAGGAGCTCGCGTGGGTCCGCCGTGGCGGTCTGGGTCGGCCCGGCGGGTGCCGCGCCGCCGGCCGCCGCCTTGGGCAGGTCCGCCGCCGTCACGGTGACCTCACCGCCCAGCGACTGCAGGTACGCCACCACCGCCCAGATCTGGTCCTCGGGAAGCTGGCGGCGCATGTCCGGCATGATGTTCTCGAAGCCCGGCACTACGAACGCCCCGGGGTTGGTCATGGACTCGTAGAGGTACGCCTTGCACTCCATCCCGGCGCGCTGCGCCCCGCAGCGAGCGCCGATGGCCCCCTGTCCCGCGTGGTCCGTGAGGATGTTCGGTGCGCGGGTGCCCAGCCCGTGGCAGGCGGCGCACCCGCCGGCGCCGTGGTACACCCGGTCGCCCGCGGCGACGAGCGCCTCGGGCGTCACCGACGAGCCCAGGTCGAGCGCCTCGGGCACCTCGCTCTCGAGCTGCGGGATCATGTGCGCCACCGCGGTGTAGAACCCCACCACCGCGAGCGCCACCAGGAGGACGCGCAGGTTGGTCTTCCACATGGGTCAGGCCCCCGCCGGCTTGGGCTTCAAGGAGCGCTCCGCGAGCCCGCCGAGCCAGAAGATGAACGCCACCATGCCGAGGAAGATCACGACGCACAGGCTGATCATGTTGGCCGCGTAGCCCAGCGCGGGGGTCGCGGCCTGGGCGCTCGTGTCCCGCATGACTTCCCAGACGTGCCAGTGCTGCCGGATGCCGCTCCGGGCAAACCCCATGAGGCCCATGAGCCAGGTGAAGGTGACGGCCAGCACGAAGAGCGCGTACTGGGAGCGCTCCGGCATCTGCCCCCAACGGATCTCGCCCCGGGACTGGGCCCCGCGCAGGAGGAACAGGTCCACCACGGTGACCCCGACGATGCAGGCCAGCACCGCGGCCACCTGATAGACGCTGAAGCCGATCCGGACGATCGCCTCGACGAAGTACCCGTACACCCCGTAGAACA
>JBFIUJ010000190.1:0-6167 GCA_041607595.1 Gemmatimonadales bacterium
GAGGCCTACGGCTGGCACGTGCTCCGGGTGGGGGACGGCAACGACCTGGTCGGGATCGAGGCCGCGCTCAAGGCCGCGCGCGCCGAGGCCGAGCGGCCGACGCTGGTCATCCTGCGGACCCACATCGCGGACCCGGCGCCCACCAAGCGCGATACGCCCGAGGCCCACGGCGCGCCGCTCGGCGCCGAGGAGATCCGGCGGACCAAGGAGATCATGGGGTGGCCGGCGGAGCCCGCGTTCCACGTGCCGGAGGAGGCGCGGGCGGACCTGGGCCGGGCGGTCGCGACGGGTGCGGCGCTGGAGACCGAGTGGCACGACCTCCTCGCACGCTACTCGGAGGCGCATCCGGTCCTGGCCGCCGAGCTGAAGCTGGCCTTGGCGGGTGCCCTGCCGGACGGGTGGGACGCGCATCTCCCCACGTTCTCGCCCACCGACAAGCTCGCGACCCGCCAGGCCTCGGCCGCGGTGCTGAAGCGCCTGGTCGAGCACCTCCCCACGCTGATCGGCGGCTCGGCGGACCTGGCCGGCAGCACCGGCACCGAGATCCCGGGCGCCGCGCTGTTCGGGCCGAAGCAGGCCGGGCCCACCGTGGCCTGGGGCATCCGGGAGCACGGGATGGCCGCCTGCCTGAACGGGATGGCGGCGCACGGCGGCGTCCGGCCCTACGGCAGCACCTTCCTGGTCTTCGCCGACTACCTCCGCCCCTCGCTCCGGCTCGCGGCGCTCTCCCGCCTCCCGGTGATCCTGATCGGGACGCACGACTCGATCGGCCTGGGCGAGGACGGACCCACCCATCAGCCGGTGGAGCACCTGGCCATGCTGCGGGCCACGCCGAACGTGGTGGTGCTCCGGCCGGCCGACGCGACCGAGACGGTCGAGGCCTGGAAGGTGGCGCTCCGGCGGCTGGACGGACCCACGGTGCTGGTGCTCACCCGGCAGAAGCTGCGGGTGATCGACCGCTCCTCCCACGGCTCGGCCGACGGCGTCCGCTGCGGCGCCTACGTGCTGCGGGAGGCCGAGGGCGAGCTCCAGGCGATCCTCATCGCCACCGGCTCGGAGGTCGGTGTCGCGCTCGACGCCGCGGACCGGCTCGCCGCCGAGGGCCTCGGCGTGCGGGTGGTGAGCATGCCGTCGTGGGAGCTGTTCGCGGCCCAGCCGGCGGAGTACCGGGAGAGCGTGCTGCCGGCCGCGGTGCGGGCCCGGGTCGCGATCGAGGCCGCCGCGTCCTTCGGCTGGGAGCGCTACATTACCGAGGCCGGGGAGGCGATCGCCCTCGATCGCTTCGGCGCCTCCGCCCCCGGCGACCGGGCGTTCGCCGAGCTGGGCTTCACCCCGGAGCACGCGGTCCAGGCGGTGAAGCGGGTCCTGAACCGGAGTCGCGCATGACCGCCAACCCCCTCGTCCGGCTCGTGGCGCTCGGCCAGAGCCCGTGGTTCGACTACATCACCCGCGAGCTGGTTGCGACGGGCCACCTGGCCCGCCTGATCGCGGAGGACGGCCTCCGCGGGCTCACCAGCAACCCGACGATCTTCGAGAAGGCGGTGGCGGGAAGCGACGCGTACGACGCGGACATTCGGCGCCTGGCCGGCGAAGGTCGCTCGCCGGCCGAGATCTTCGAGGCCCTGGCGGTGGCCGATGTCCGGGGCGCATGCGACGCGTTCCGCGAGGTGTACGACGCGGCGGAGGGACGGGACGGCCTGGTGTCCATCGAGGTCTCACCGGACCTGGCGCACGACACGGACGCCACCGTGGTCGAGGCCCAGCGGCTCTGGGCGGCGATCGACCGGCCCAACGCGATGATCAAGATCCCCGGCACCCGGGCCGGTCTGCCCGCCATCCGGCGGTGCATCGCCGACGGGCTCAACGTGAACGTGACGCTCCTCTTCGAGGTGGCCCGCTACGAGGAGGTGATCGAGGCCTTCCTGAGCGGGCTCGAGCAGCGGGCGGAGCGGGGGCTCCCGGTGCGGTCGGTCGCCTCGGTGGCGAGCTTCTTCGTGAGCCGGGTGGACACCAAGGTGGACGGCATCCTGGAGCGCGCGCCAGGGGCGCCCGAGGCGATCCGGAGCTCCGCCGCGATCGCGAACGCCTGCGCCGCCTACGCCGCGTTCCAGCGCGCCTTCCGGGGCCCGCGGTGGAGCCGGCTGGCCGAGCGCGGCGCCCAGGTGCAGCGGCCGCTCTGGGCCTCGACCAGCACCAAGGACCCGCGCCTGCCGGACACCTACTACGTCGAAGCGCTGGTCGCGCCCGACACGGTCAACACCCTCCCGCCCGAGACGCTGAACGCCTACCGCGACCACGGCCGCCCGGAGGTCCGGATCGAGGTCGGCGTGGCCGCCGCGCCCGCCGCGCTCAAGGCCCTGGCCGACGCGGGGGTGGACCTGACCCGGGTCACCCGGGAGCTGGAGGAGGAGGGCGTCGAGAAGTTTGCCGCCTCCTACCGCTCTCTGCTCGAGCGCATCGAGGCCAAGGCCGAGGCCCTGGTCGGCTGACCGGTCGCCGTGGTCGGGACCCGCGCTGAGACAGGCGGGTCCCTCCGTCCGTCCCTCTCCGTCCTCCCCGGATCGAAGCCGCCCATGCGCTGGTACCGCAAGCTCCACTGGCAGATCATCATCGGGCTCGTCCTGGGCCTCGTCTTCGGCGTGGTCGCCGCGGCCAACGGCTGGGGGCGCTTCACCGACCGGTGGGTGACGCCGTTCGGGACCGTGTTCATCAACTCGCTCAAGCTGATCGCGATCCCGCTGGTGCTGGCCTCGCTGATCACCGGCGTCGCTTCGCTGAGCGACCTCCGGAAGCTCTCCCGGATCGGCGGGAAGACGATCGGGATCTACATGGCCACCACGGTCGTGGCGATCACGCTCGGGCTCGTGATCGTGAACGTGCTGAAGCCGGGGCACCGGGTGCCGGAGGCGATGCGGCTGGAGCTCCAGGCCACCTACGCCAACGCGGCGACGGCGGGGGAGACCGCGGCCGAGGAGGCCAAGGCGCGGGGCCCGCTCCAGGTCATGGTGGACATCGTCCCGGAGAACGTGATCGCGTCGGCGGGGAACAACCGGAACATGCTGCAGGTGGTGTTCCTGGCGATCTTCGTCGGGGTGGGGCTGGTGCAGCTGCCCAAGGAGAAGGCGAAGCCGCTGCTGGACGTGGTGGAGTCGACCAACGCGGTGATCATCCGGCTGGTGGACCTGATCATGCTCGCCGCCCCGGTGGGCGTGTTCGCGCTGATCGCCGGGACGATCACGTCGGTGGCGGGGGACAACCTGGCCCAGATCCTGGAGCTCCTGGGCGCACTGGGCTACTACTGCATCGCGGTGGTGCTGGGGCTCATGCTGCACACGCTGATCACCTACCCCACGATGCTCCGGCTCTTCAGCCCGATGCGGATCAAGACGTTCTTCGCCGGGATCGCGCCGGCCCAGCTGGTGGCCTTCTCGACCAGCTCGAGCGGCGCCACCCTGCCGGTCACGATGGAGCGGTGCGAGGAGAAGCTGGGCGTGGCGGAGGAGGTGTCGTCCTTCGTGCTGCCGCTCGGCGCCACCATCAACATGGACGGGACGGCCCTCTACCAGGCCATCGCGGCCGTGTTCATCGCGCAGAGCCTGGGGATGGGCCTGGACATGGCGGCCCAGCTCACGATCGTGCTGACGGCGCTGCTCGCCTCGATCGGCACGGCGGCGGTGCCGGGGGCGGGGATCATCATGCTGGTGATCATCCTCGAGGCGGTGGGGGTGCCCAGCGCCGGGATCGCCCTGATCCTCGGCGTGGACCGCATCCTCGACATGCTGCGGACCGTGACCAACGTGACGGGGGACGCCACGGTGGCGACGCTGGTGGCGGCCTCGGAGAACGCGCTGGGCCGGCCGGACCTGAGCGAGGAGAGCGACCGGATCCGGGTCCGCGCCTAGGCGCCTGGCCTAGGCGGCGGGCCGCGGCGGATCGACCGCGAGGCCGGGCGTCGGCGAGATCGGGCCGAACGGCAGCCCCTCGCTCTTGGTGATCCAGAGCGAGGTCAGGAGGTCCCCGGTGACGTTCGGCACCGTGCGGGCCATGTCTAGGATCCGGTCCACCCCGAGCACCAGCGCGATCCCCTCCCCCGGCACGCCCACCATCCCCAGCACCATCACCAGGAGCGGGATCGAGCCGCTCGGCACGCCGGCCACGCCCACCGCTGTGATCACCGACATGACCACGACGATGATCTGGGTGCCGAGGCTCAGGTCGATCCCGAACACCTGCGCCAGGAAGAGCACCGTCATCCCCTCGAAGAGCGCGGTGCCGTTCATGTTCATCGTCGCGCCCAACGGGAGCACGAAGCCGGCCACCTGGGGCGGCACCCCGAACTGCTCCTGCGCCGTGCGGATCGTCGTCGGGAGCGTCGCGTTGGAGCTGGAGGTGGAGAGCGCCGTCACCACCAGCGTGCGGGTCCGGCGCAGGAGCGTCATCGGTCCCACCCCGGCCAGCACCTTGGCGAGGACGGTGAGCACGCCGAACTGGTGGAGCGCCAGCCCGGCCAGCACCACGACCACGTAGAGGCCGAGCGGGCGGAGCACGTCGAAGCCGAACTTCGCGGTGACCCCGAAGAGGAGCCCGGCCACGCCGTAGGGGGCGAGCCGCATCGCGAACCCGATCATCTGCATCACCGCCTGGCCGATCCCGTCCAGCACCTTGAGGACCGGATCGGCCGTCTCCTTCGGCAGCAGGGTCAGCGCCACCCCGAACACGATGGTGAAGAAGATGAGGCCCAGCATGTCGCCGCTGGCCGCCGCGCCCAGCGGATTTCGCGGGACGATCGCGACGAAGGTGTTGATCCCGAACTTGGTCGCCTGGGCCGCGGCCATCTTCTCGCCCGCCTCGCCCCGGAACTCCTCCAGCAGCTCCGCCCGCGTCTCCGGCGCGATCGCGTCGCCCGGCTGGACCAGGTTGACCAGCGTCAGGCCCAGCGTGGCGGCGAGCGCCGTGGTGGCCAGGAAGAAGCCCAGGGTCTTGGCGCCGATCCGCCCGATCCGCCGCAGGTCCCCCAGCGAGGCCACGCCCAGCGCCAGCGAGGTGAAGACCAGCGGGATCACCACCATGAAGAGCATCCGGAGGAACACCTGGCCCACCGGCTGGGCCACGGTGTCGGTGAACCAGGCGAGCCCGGGGGTGCCGTGCCACAGGAAGTTGGACCCGAGGCCGGCCAGGGCCCCGACCAGGAGACCCAGCATGATCCGGGTGTGCAGGGGCATGCCCTTCTTCTTGGGGCGGATGTCGGTCGGATTCATCGGGGTCCGGGGTCCTGGGCACGGGGTCGGGAGCCCGGGAGTATCCAGCCGGAGCGCCTTCGGCACAAGGGAGGGGGGACGTCGAGGCCCCATGGCGACCCGCCGGGCCCGCTTGGAGTGCTGAAACCCTTCGCTCCCCTTCCCCGTCCCCCTGTACATGTCCTCCGCCGCCACACATCGGATTCCCGCCGGGACGCGGTTCGACCGGCACGCCCACGAGTGCGTGCACGTCTGCGCCGTGCTCGAGGGTGGGTTTCTGGAGACGGTGTCCAAGGAGGCCGTGGATGTGGGGCCCGGCCAGATACGGCTGTCGCCGCCCACCGCCCATCGAATCCGGTTCGGCGGGTCCGGGGCGCGATGCCTGCTGCTCGAGCTGGACGCCGAGGCGCTGCCGACGCTGTCTCGCTCACGCTTCTTCGCCCGCGATCCCGAGCTGGATGCGACGGTTCGCGCGGTGGACCGGACCCTCGCGCGCGACGATGCGAGCGGGCCGGTAGCCGTGGAGGGCCTCGCCACGGAGCTGACCGCACTGCTGCTCCGGCGGCTGGATGGAAGGGCGACCCCGGCTCCGGCCTGGCTTCGCCCCGTCCGCGAGATGCTGCACGACGAGCCGGTCCCCCCGCCGGTGGGCGTCCTGGCGACCCGAGCGGGGGTCCATCGGGTGCACATGGCCCGGGTGTTCCGCGAGCACCTGGGAGTGACCGTCTCGGCGTACGCCCGCCGGCTGCGGCTGGAGCGCGCGCTCCGCTTGCTCGCCGAGTCGGACCTCCCGATCGCCGCCGTCGCGTTCCGGGCGGGTTTCGCGGATCAGAGCCACCTGACCCGCGCGGTCCGCGCGGCCCTGGGCACGACGCCGGCGGCGCTCCGGGGCCGATCCATGCTACCTGTGTTCAAGCCACGGCGGGCGCA
>JBFIUJ010000191.1:0-6144 GCA_041607595.1 Gemmatimonadales bacterium
CCGTGGGCGGGGAAGGGGGGAAGGGGAGGGGGGAGGAGGCGAAGGGAGAAAAGGGAAAGGGGAAAGGGGAAAGGGGAAAGGGATAGGGCAAGGGGAACAGGAGAACAGGAGAACAGGAGAACAGGGGGACACGGAGCCTGGGGCGGTGGGCTGGCGTGAAGGCGGGGGTTCCGAGAATACCCATTCCGCTGCATTCACCATTCGGCGCCTCTTCCCGAACGTCCCGGGCCCGCTAGGTTGGGTTCATGCTCGTCCTTCTCCGCCTGCTCGGCGCGCTCTTCGGGTTCCTGATGCTCCTGGTAACGGTGAGCTTCCTGGTGGAGCCGGATCCGCTGCTGCTCGCCTACGAGACCCGCTGGAAGGAGCACCCGCCGGCTCGGCGGGCGGTGGTGGACGCCCTCCTGCGGGCCGAGGCGGAGACGGCGGACACGGCGCGGCTGTCGGTGGTGGAGCGGCTGGTGGCGGATATGGACTCGCTGGGTGGGTTCAGCGAGCGGTTCCGGGTCCGGGCCTACCGGCTGAAGGGGGACGTGCACCGGTCGCTGTGGCAGTACGTGGAGGCCCGTCGGGCGTGGCGTCAGGCGCTGGTGCTGGCCAAACCCGCGGAGGCCCAGGCGCTCCGCGACCGGCTGGCCGACCTCGAGCGCATCATCGAATCGTCCAACAGCGAGCGGGACAAGAACACCAAGTACGTCGCCGCTCCGCGGGTGGGGCCGGCGGGAGAGCTTCGGGGCCGGGTGGTCGTGGCCTATGTGTTCGTCGAGGACGGGGGCGGGGGCGAGTGGACCCTGCGGACCCGCCAGCAGGCGCTCGCCTCCTGGGGCGCGGCCGAGGCCTGGTTGGCCCGCGCGGCTGAGGGATACGGGGCGGCGGTCGAGTTCACCCGGCGGGTCTTCGTGGTGGACCGCGATCCCGCGATCCAGCGGCGCACGGTGGGGCTCGCGAAGGACGGCCGCAGCGAGATCGGCAGCGAGGTCTCGGAGCTCGTGGCGCACCGACTGGGGGACCGCCACGTGCGCGGCCTGCTCGAGCGCCTGCGGCAGGAGGCCGGGGCCGACCAGGCCACGCTCTTCCTGCACCTGCCGCGGGACGCCCGCTCGTTCGCCCGGCGGTGCCTGGTGGGCTGCGGCCCCACCGGCGAGTATGCCTACATCATGAAAGAGGCACGGCCCCGGGACTGGGAGCAGATCGAAGCCACCCAGGCGCACGAGACCCTCCACCTCTTCGGCGCGGACGACCTCTACGACATCCGGGACGCGAAGTTCTATGCCCCGCGCGACATCATGAACTACCACTCGCCGCTGCTCGCGCTCTCGCGGATGGAGCCGGTGACCGGGTTCGCCGTCGGGCTCGTCGCCGGGCCCGTGCGCGCGCCGTTCGAGATCGTCGTCCCGCGCTGAGCGCCTCGACCATGGAGATCACCACCGTGCCCCAGACCCTGACCCACCTCCTGATCAGCCTCCTCTACGGGGTGGTGACGGTGATCGTCGCGGCGATCGCCGTCTACATGCTGGACCATCTGCTGTACAAGCAGATCGACTTCCTGGAGGAGATCAAACGCGGGAACATGGCCGCCGCGGTCTTCTACGCGTCGCTCCTGCTCTTCGTGGGGCTGGTGGTGACGCTCGCGATCAACTGACGCCGGGGAGCGGCTCGGCGGCCTGGAGGATGGCGATCTTCTGCCAGATCTTCCCGGCCAGCGCGGCGGTGAGGGTCTCGATCTCGCCCACCGCCGCGAGGGCGGTCGCGTCGTCGAACCGCGCGACGAAGAGCGCGGCGACCTTGCCGGTCAGGGCGAGCAGCTCGGCGCAGTAGTCGAGGTAGCGGGCGAGGTCCTCGGGGGGGAGGGGGCGGCGGGGGGACGAGGGAGTGGCCGGGGCGCGGCGTCCCCGGGGCGCGGGGTCCTTGGTCAATTGGTGCATGTCCACGACGTGGGCCAGCGACCGCAGCTCGTGCAGCGCGGCCAGGACCCGCCGCCGCTTGTGACGCCGCTCCAGCGACACCACGAAGAAGACCGCGATGCCGAGCAGGACCACATCATTGATCCCGGCCTCCATCACCTGCACCAGCTCCGTCAGCGAGAGGGGCTGCCGAGGCATCGTCACCTGGTACAGCGTGAGCCCCAGTCCGAGCCCGATCAGGGCGATCAGCAGCCCGCTCGCGACCCGCAGGAGGATGATCGGGCGTCCGATCTCGCCCACGGTCCGCTCCGCTTCCTGGGCCACCGCCACCAACTCGGCGGCGACGCGGCCGAGGCCGGCGTCCGGGAAGCGCTCCTCGATCCGCTGGTGGAGCACACCCAGCGTCTCGATGATCTTCCGGGCGTCCAGCGAGCGGTAGGGCATCGGCCGTTCCTCGGGGGAGTCCCCGATCAACCTGGGGCGCGCGGGCGGGGTCCGGAAGGGGAACGGCGCGCCCCCCCCGGGCGGTGTATCTTCTGGTCGGCGAGCTTCCGGCCGCCGCCCGCCTCCCGGGGGCACCGGCCACGGCACCCCCATCCTCGATAGGCCGTCCCCCCCCGCATGGCGCACGTTTCCCACAAGCTGACCAACGCCTTCCAGGGCGCCCTCGCCGGCGGTGGGGACCCCGCCACCTCCCCGCTCTACGTCTTCGGGCCGTTCCTCAAGCTGATCGTCGTGGCCGGGGTGGCGAACGTCACCTTCGGCACCAGCATCTGGCTCGTCGTCTTCACGGTGGCCATGGTCTCCGCGATGTACCGCCTGGTGATGCGCTGGGTGGTGGACGGGAGCGGCGGGAGCGGGCTCAGCGAGGAGGAGTTCGGTAGCTGGGCAGTCAAGGTGAACGCCGGGATCACCTTCATCGAATACACCCTGACGTTCCTGGTCAGCATCGCCGCCCTGGTGACGTTCGTCGCCGATCGCTATCCGGTGCTGAACCAGGAGGTGCTCGGGTTCCAATACCGCACCGGGCTCGCGATCGGGGTGACCGTGTTGACCGGGTGGGTCGTGAACCGCGGGCCCAAGACCGCGGCACGGGCGTTCGGGCCGGCCACCCTGGCCGTGCTGGCGCTCCTCTGGACGATGGTGATCGCGACGATCTGGAACCGCGGACTTCACCTCCCCACTTGGGACTGGCGGGCCTTCGGCCCGGAGTACTTCCACTTCACCCTGGGTGGGTTCGCCCGGATCCTGGCCCTGATGACCGGGATCGAGATCTTCGCCAATCTCGTCGCGGCCTACCAGGGCACCAACGAGCAGAAGAGCCGGAAGGCCTTCCACAGCCTGCTCATCATCATGGGGACCACCTGCATCACGATGCTGGTGGTGGGCCCCGCGGTCCTCGCCCTGTCGGACCCCTCCGACACGCACGTCTCCGTCTTCACCCAGACGATGGACCAGCTGCTGCCGGCACCGCTCCCCTGGATCGGGACCCTGATCGGGGTCGTGGTCCTGGCCTCGGCCGCGGCTGCGAGCGCCCAGGGGCTGCAGAACCTGGCCCTCGGGCTTCGCTACCGGCACTACATCCCGGCCGCGCTGGGCCTCCGGAACCGGTTCGACGTGGCGGACAAGCCGGTGTGGGTCGAGGTGGCGATCGTGTCGGTCTGCTACCTGGCCTTCGGGACCCACGAGGAGACCTACCTCGCGCTGTACGCCGCCGGCGTCTTCATCCTGCTCAGCATGACCGGCTGGGCCGCGGCCAAGCGCCTGACCCGGGAGCTCCGGGGCGAGTTCGGGGCGGGCCGGCTGGCCACGCTGGCGGGCACGGTGGTGGCGGCGCTCCTCACCACCGCGGCGACCGTGATCATCTTCGAGGAGCGGTTCTTCGAGGGCGCGTGGACCTACCTCGTGCTCATCCCGGCGCTGTATGTGATCTTCACGCGGTTCCGCTCCCGGCTCGGCGTCCCGCTGCCGCTGGATGACCATCTGGGCCGCTTCTTCGGGGGCCAGTACCTGCTCCCCTACGAGCGGGCCGCCCAGTCCGCCGAGGAGATCGTGTTCGAGGACATCGTGGTGCCGCTGGACGGCACCGCGTTCGCCGAGCACGCGCTGCCGGTGGCCGAGGTGATGGCGCACACCTGCCGGGGCCGGCTGGAGCTGGTCTCGGTGGACCCGGAGCACGTGATGCCGGCGGGCGGTGCCACCGCCGCGGACGGCAGCATGACCGAGCGACAGGCCTACCTGGACCGGGTGGCCTGGTCGCTCCGGAAGGGCGGGCTGGAAGTGGACTACACCATCCGGGGTGGGGCGGTCGCCGAGGGCGTGGACCGGCTGGTGCGGGACGTGCGCGCCGACCTGGTGGTGATGAGCACCCACGGGAGGACCGGGATGGAGCGGATGCTGGGCGGGAGCGTGGCCTACGGGCTGGTCCGCCGGAGCGACGTGCCGGTGCTCCTGATCCGGCCGACCGACGAGTGGGGGACCCGCGGATCCAAGTTCCGGCGTCTTCTGGTCTGCCTGGACGGCTCCGAGAGCGCCGAGGCGGTGCTGCCCTACGTTCGGGCGATGGCGCATCATTTCGGGAGTGCCGTGGTCCTGCTCGCGGTGCCGGAGGAAGAGGCCGAGGTTCCCAAGCTCGAGTACTACCTGGGGAGCGTGGCGAAGGCGCTGGGCGCCCACGGCATTTCCGTGAGCAGCCGGGTCCTCGGCTCCGGGGCGCCGCGGACCATCGTGGCCGCGGCCGTGGACGAGCGGGTGGACCTGATCCTGATGGCGACCCGGGGGCGCGGCTCGCTGGGCGGGAAGGACGACGTCGGCAGCGTGACCGAGCGGGTGGTGCAGTCGGCGCCGTGCCCGGTGTTCGTGGTGCCGATCGCGAGCCTGGAGGAGCGGCGGTCGGCGGCGGTGGTGGTCGCGGACGTACCGGCCGGAGCGCCGTAGGCCGGACCGCCACTGCCGGGTACCTCCCGCCGTTACTCCTCGCCCGGATCCCTCGGCAGCTCGAGTGGGGCGAAGGCGCCCGAGTCGGCCGGGACCGGGGTGGGGATCGGGAGCGGGGTCGGCACGACCCCCTCGATGTAGCCCTCCATCGGCCGGGTGAGGGGCAGGGTCAGGAGCAGCAGCACACCGGAGATCCAGAAGGGCGACGCGATCCCCACGTGGTCCATCAGCACCCCGGCGGTGACCGGCACGGCCACGCGGGAGAGCCCGCCGAAGGTCTGCTGGACGCCGAGGAAGAGCCCGCGCTCGTTGCTCCGCACCACGCGAGACAGGAGACCGGTGACGCAGGGGAAGATGAACGCGGTGCCGAGGGGCATCAGCGTGAGGGAGAGCATCAGCACCGGGTAGCTGTCCGCCCACGACACCAGCACGAGCCCCGCCGAGAGCAGCACGATGCCGAGCCGGGTGAGGCGCGCGTCGCCCAGCCAATCCACCATCCGGCCGAGCACCAGGGCCCGGACCACGAGGCCCATCCCGCCCAGGTACATGATGAAGTACCCCATGGTCCGCTCGGTGACCTGGAGCTGGTCCGCCAGCAGCAGCGGCAGGATGGGGACCGTCCCGTAGAAGGCGCCGATCGCGACGGTGTAGAGCCAGATGAGCCGAGACGCCGGCTCCCCCGGGCTCTCCACCACGTGGAGGAGGGCCTGCCGCTCCGAGCGTGGCGCCACCCGCATCGCCGCCATCGAGGCGGACGAGTGGCGCAGCTCCTTCGACTCGGCCAGGTAGCGCCAGGCGAAGCCGCTCACCACGATGCAGAGCCCGGCGGACGCGATGCCCGGGGCGTGCTGGCCCCAGATGTCGGCCAGGAGCGACCCCAAGCCGGGCCCCACGAACGCGCCCGCGCTGGTGGCCGCGGAGAGCCAGCCCAGGCTCTTGGCGCGGTCCTCCGGCCGGCTCGCGTCCGCCACGTAGGCCTGGACCACGCCGATGGTGCCGCCGCCCAGACCCTGCACGATCCGGGAGACCAGCAGGGCGACCACCGAGCCCGCGAACGCGAAGAGGAGATAGGCCGAGGCGGAGACCCAGAGGGCGACCAGGATCGCCGGGCGCCGGCCGCGACGATCGGAGAGGCGCCCCCAGAAGGGGGCGCTCAGCAGCTGGGCGACCGAGAAGGCGGAGATGAGGACGCCGACCGTGAAGGCGCTGGCGCCGAAGTCGGTGGCGTAGAACGGCAGCAGCGGGACGATGATCACGAGCCCGATCATGTCCACGAACGCCACCACGAAGAGCACCGCCAGCCGGC
>JBFIUJ010000192.1:0-6140 GCA_041607595.1 Gemmatimonadales bacterium
CGACGGCCTCGAGCTCGTCCTCCAGGAAGGCCTCGAGCGTGCTCCGGCGCCGGGGCGCGGGGAGGCCGGCGTGGTACGGCGCGGCGCGGACGCCGGCGCGCCCCAGGGCCCGGGCCAGGGCCTCGGTCGTGGCCCGGGTCTGAGCGTAGACGAGCGCGAGGCGGTCGTCGGCCCGAACCAGGCGCACCAGATGTCGCAGGCGGGTCGCCTCGTCGGGCACCGGACAGACGCCGAGCCAGAGGTTCTGCCGGTCGAAGGAGGCCAAGTGCAGGTCGCAGCGGCGGCCGCGGGCGCCGAGCCCCAGGGTGCGGACGACGTCCTGCCTCACGTCCGGCGTGGCGCTCCCTGTCAGGGCGAGCGCCGGGGGCCAGCCGAGCCGATGGCGCGCCATCCGCAGCACGCGGTAGGTCGGGCGAAAGTCATGACCCCATTCGGTGATGCAGTGCGCCTCGTCCACGACCAGTCGGACTGGCCGGATGGCGTGGTGCGCCAGGATCTCCGCCACCCGCCGAAGACGCTCTGGCGCCAGGTACAGCAGCCGGAGCCGCCCCTCGCGCACGTCCTCCCAGACGGCCTGCTGCCGGGCGCTGTCCTGGGCGGAGTGGAGGCTGCCGGCCGGGATGCCGCGCGCGAGCGCTGCGGAGACCTGGTCCTGCATCAGCGCGATCAGGGGGGAGACGACGACGGTGAGGCCGCCGGTGACGACCGCCGGCACCTGGAAGCAGACGGACTTGCCGCCTCCGGTCGGGAGCACGGCCAGGGTGTCCCGGCCGGCCAGGACCGACAACACGGCCCGACGTTGGATCGGCCGGAAGCCGGCGTGTCCGAAGCGATCGCGCAGCTCGGCTTCGGCGCGCCGGAACGCGGCCGCGAGGGAATCCGGCATGGGACACGGTGGGCCCCACGCCGGCCGCCCGGGTCACCCGGTTCCGGCGGGCTCCATCGTTTTACCGATCGGGAGGCCTACCCTACCGGCGCGCAACCGAGCGGGCGATTGGAACGACCGCGAGATCGAACGTGCCCGTATTGAGCGCGTACACGATCCGCTTCCCGTCTGGGGCCCAGCGCGCAGAGGATTCGTCGCCGGGGGTTCGGGTCAGGCGCGTGGGCGTGCCACCGACCGCCGGGATGACGTAGATGTCGTACTGCCCCTCTTCGTTCGAGCGGTAGACGATGCGCTGGCCGTCGGGAGACCAGCGGGGCTCCGTTTCGTTCTTGGCCCCGCTCGTGAGCCGGCGCGGCTCTCCCCCGGAGGAGGAGACCAGGAAGATGTCGCCGCCGGACCCGGGGTTGCGGCTGAACGCCACGGCCAGCCCATCCGGCGAGCAATCGGGATAGCCCTCACTAGTGGTCAGGGACGGCGTGAGCGGCCGCGGGGTGCCGCCGGTGGCCGGGACGGACCAGATGTGGGAGCGCCCATCCGGCGTGTTGTAGGCCTCGAAGACGACTACCCGCCCGCACCAGACCGGGTTCGCTGCGCCGCCCTGGGTGGTGAGCGCCATGGGACGCCCCCCGGCGACGGCGACGGTCCAGATGTCGCCCAGCCCGTAGGCCTGGGCCGAGACGAAGGCGATCGCCTTTCCGTCCCGCGACCACGCGGGGGCAAACTCGTCGGCCGGGTCGGACGTGAGCTGGCGGGGCTCGCCGCCCAGGGCCGACACGAGCCACAGGTCGGTGCTGCCGCTCCGCTCCGACACGAAGGCGACGGTCGATCCGTCCGGCGAGAAGCGGGCGCTCACGTCGTAGGCCTGGTGCGGGGCCATCGCGGTGGGATCGCCCCCGCCCAGCGGCTTGACCCAGATGTCGAAGTTCCCGTTGCGATCGGACTCGTAGACGATGCGACCCCCGCCGGGGGAGAAGGAGGGATCCCGCTCGGTGTATTCCCCGCTGGTGATCTGCTCGGGCGCGCCGCCCTCCGGGGAGACGGCCCAGAGGTGCTCCTTGCTTTCGTTCACCGAGAACACGACCGCCCGGCCGTCCGGAGACCACCGGGGCCCGATCTCGGTCGCCGCATCGTCGGTGATGCGCACGGCCGGCCCCCCGGCGCTCGGCACGATCCAGACGTCGAACCGCCCGCCCCGCTGGGAGGTGATGGAGAGCCACCGGCCGTCGGGGGACCAGTCGCCCAGAAAATCGTCGAGCGGGTCCGAGGCGACCGCGACGGCCTCGCCCCCGGCGGCGGGCTTCACGAACACGTCCCAGTTGCCGCCCACGCCGGCGTCGGTCCCGTAGGCGATACGGCTCCCGTCGGGCGACCACCGCGGGGTGAACTCGTCGGTGAGGGCGGTCGTGAGGGCGCGGGCCGGCCCACCGGCCGCCGAGACGATCCAGATGTCGGCGTTGCCGCTGCGGTTGGAGCGGAAGGCGATGGACTGCCCGTCGGGCGACCAGACCGGCGTCAGGTCCTCCGCCCCATCCTCGGTGAGCTGGAGCAGGCCGGTGCCGTCTACGTTCACGACCCAGAGGTCGAAGACCCCGCCCTTGCTGCTGATGAAGGCCACCCGGGACCCGTCGGGGGACCACTCCGGGGTGATCTCGAGGGCTTCGTCGGTGGTGAGCCGCGTGGCATCTCCCCCCGCGGCGGGGACGATCCAGAGGTCTGACGCGCTCTCACGATCCGAGGCGTAGACGATCCGCGTCCCGTCGGGCGACCAGGACGGCCCGTTGGCAAACCCCTTCGACTGGGTCAGCTGCCGCGGTGTTCCCCCCGCGGCTTCGACGACCCAGACCTCGTTCTGACCCGATCGATCAGACACGAAGGCGATCCGCTTGCCGTCCGGCGAGTAGCGGGGGCTGCCGTCGTTGCCGTTACCCGTCGTGAGGGCTTGGCGCGCGGTCATCCCGGCCTCCTTGGCGCACGCTGCGGCGAGCGTCAGCAGGATCAGCCCGGCGGCTCTCCATGTCATCGGTCTTTCCTCCGCGTCATCGGTGAACCGACCGCGGTCATGTGCGCGAGCGGCGCCCGGGCGAGCCGTGCCCGCTGGCCCGAAGGGCGAGGGAAGAGCATTTTGTCACGGAAGCACTCCCCTGGAGGAGGGGGGCACTTGGATCACGCTACGCTTCCCGCCGGAGCGCGTCAAGTCGCCGGCTGACACCGTAGCCCGCGCGCGGCCGTACGGCTAGAGGCCGTCGACGCGCCACCCTCACTCCACCGTTCCTCCACCATAGGAGCTTCCATGCGACCGTACGCCCCCGCGCTCGTGGCCCTCGCCCTCACCCTGCCGGCACACGCCCTCCTCGCCCAGGCCCCCGACCGGGAGGTGATCCAGGTCGTGGAGCGCCTCTTCGACGGCATGCGCACCAAGGACACGGCGGCCATCCGGGCGCTGTTCGTGCCCGACGCCCGGCTGGTCAACGTCAATGCACGAACCGGGCGCCGGACGCTCCAGGCCATCTCCGTCGATCAGTTCCTGGGGGCGGTCGCCGGATCGCCAGCGCGATGGGACGAGACGATCCGAGACCCGGAGGTGCGGATCGACGGGGACATCGCCACGGTGTGGACCTACTACGACTTCCATGCCGACACCACGTTCAGCCACTGCGGGATTGACGCCTTCGGCATGGTACGTCTGGAAGACGGGTGGAAGATCGCCCATCTGCAGGACACCCGGCGGCGGGAGAACTGCCGGGCGCGCCCGTAGACGCGGGTCTGCCCCGGCGGGCGCTCAGTCCGGGGGGTCGGCGCCCGTCTCGGGCGGCGATCCCTCCGGCCTCCCCCGGCGCCGGGTGAGCAGCCGAAACAGCACCGCCGCGGACAGGACCACGATCGCCGCCCAGGTCACGTCGCTCCGCCCGGTGGCCACGGCCAGCACGGCCAGGGCCAGGCCGACGCCCGAGAGGACCATCCGCCAGAGGCTCACCGCTTCAGGAACCTCGCGATCGCGTCCCGGAAGTCCGGAGTGCTCCGGGCGGCCGCGTTGACGCGCGCCCCGAGGCGGATTCCCTCCTCGAAGCCCTGGCCGTCGAGCTCGAACAGCTGCCGCTTAGTGAAGGCCAGCGCGGTGGCGCTCCCGCCCGCCAGCTCGGCCAGCACTTCCGCGGCGCGCTCGGCGAAGTCGGCCCCGGGCAGGACGCGGGACACGAGGCCGAGCCGGTGCGCCTCCGCGGCGTCCAGGACCCGCCCCGTCGCGGCCAGGTCGAAGGCGACCTTCTCACCGACCATCCGGCGCAGGAGCACCAGCACCATCGCGGGCACGAAGCCGCGCTGGATCTCCGGATACCCGAGCTGGGCGTCCTCGGCCGCCAAGACCATGTCGCACGCCGTCGCGAGACCGGCTCCCCCCGCCAGCGCGCGCCCATGCACGACGGCCACGACGGGCTTGGGAAGCCGGCGAATGCGCAGGAAGAGCCCGCCCAGGTGCATCGCCGACGCCTCGTTCTCTGCCGGGGAGCGATCGGCGGAGTCGAGCAGCTCCGCCAGGTCGGCACCGGCACAGAAGTCCTTCCCCGCCCCGCGCAGGGCCACGACCCGCACCGCCGGATCGAGGTCGGCCCGCTCCAGCGCGGCGTAGAGGGCGTCGATCGTGCCCCGATCGAGCGCGTTCCGCTTGTCCGGGCGATCGATGGTGAGCGTGA
The DNA here is from genome assembly GCA_041607595.1 of Gemmatimonadales bacterium. Classification (GTDB taxonomy): domain Bacteria; phylum Gemmatimonadota; class Gemmatimonadetes; order Gemmatimonadales; family GWC2-71-9; genus JBFIUJ01. The sequence continues at coordinate 4,576 of JBFIUJ010000192.1, forward strand.
GGATGCCGCCCTCGAGCTCGGTCCGCAGGGTGGTCATGGTTTCCTCATCGGCGGAGGGATCGGGGCCGGGAGCCCCACCTCGCGGGTCCACACCTTGCCCTCGGCCTCGGCGAGCAGCAACCCGAGAGGAAAGAAGCCGTCTCCCAGCTCCCACGGTGAGCCGACCATCGCGAACCGCAGGGGTGCGGTGGCGCGGGGGCCGAGGCGCAGTCCCGGCTCATCCTCCGTCCCATGCTGGGTGGCGAGGGTGAGGGCCGAATCCGCATAGAGGCGGATGGCGAGGCGCGCGCTCCAGCCGGAATCGGCCCTCTCGTCAGCGAGCCCAGGGAGGAGCGCCAGCCGCAGCGTCCGGCCCGCGTCCTCCTCGCCGAAATCGGTGGTGAGCCTACCCGCGGCGTAGTCGAGCGGAGCCTTTTCGCGGACCCGCCCATCGCTCTCCAGCAGGGAGAAGCCAAAGTCGGTGAAGCGCGACCACTGCTCCGGCGGCATGGCGAGGTCCACGACCGCGCCGCGGGCCCAGGCGGGGACGGTGAACGGGACGCTCACCGCCGCCGAGCCCAGGCCGGTCACCAGCGCGCCTCGCTCGCCGCCGATCAGGGCTGCGCCGACCTTGGCCGGCAGCTCGCGATCCGTGAGGTTGGTGACCTGCACCTCGAGCCCACCCGGGTCGCGCGCGCCGGCGAGTCGAAGCGGTGCCCGCGTCACTTCGAGCACCGCCACGCCGGCTTCCGTCGGCGAGGCCACGACGTCCAGCTCCCAGAGGCCGGGGACCGCGTCCCGCCCGTCGATGTGGTAGACCGCCCCGGCATCGCCGAACCCGGCCGGGAGCCCGTTCTCGCCGAGGAAGGGCATGCCCCCGGGGACGTGCAGGGAGGTGAGCAGGGTCTGAAACCGACGGACCGACCGCACCACCAGCTCGACGGCTTGTCCACTGTCCAGGGGAATGAAGAGACGTCCGGTACCGCCCGGTGTGAGCCGGATCGGGTCGCCCGCTCCATCGGACTCGAGGGGCCAGGCGACGGCGTTGACCAGCCGAAAGGCCGGCCCGGCCTCGGCATCGGGTCCCCAGCCCGAGACGACGCCCACCTGGACGCCGTTTCGGTCGAGGGCCGAGGGCCGATAGCGCACGGTCACCCGGGACTCGGGGCCGACCAGCTCCACCTCACCGGGGGCGACGAGCCACCCGGCATCACTCCGGAGGCGGTAGCGCGCGGGCGCCGCCTCGGCGGGGCGGAGCAGCAGGAACTCCTGCACCGTGTCCCCCGGTGAGGCCAGGCCGGCCGGCCGCCAGGCGGCGAGCCCACCCTGGGCAGTCCGCACACGGATGTCGGCGGTCGGGTGTCCCCGCTGCAGCCAGCGCCAGGCCCCGGGGAGGTCGGGGACCCCGGTGCCCTCGTCCAGGAACGTGGCGCCGGGCGTCGGGCGGGCGGTGACCATCAGGGCCTGCTTCAGCGCGCCGGCCGTCGTAACCTCGCGGACCTCGGGACTCAGACCCGAGAGCAGGAGCGCGGCGAGGCCCGCGACGTGGGGCGCGGCCATGCTCGTGCCGACGGACCGCTCTTCCA
>JBFIUJ010000193.1:0-6085 GCA_041607595.1 Gemmatimonadales bacterium
CCTGGGCCAGGTCCTCCGCGCGGTCCGGATCCCAGACCTTCCGGTAGAGGAACCGGACCACGGCCGGATAGGTCGTCAGATACAGGCGTTCGAGGTCGTCCATGGCCGCTCCCGTGGGGACCGCGTCAGGATGCCCGCGTTCCCGTGGGTCGGCGGGACGGCATCGCCCTGGTGGACGCCACCGCCCAGCCGAATTGCACAGGCCCGCTCACCCGCTGCGCCGCTTCCGCAGGCTGCCCCGCTGGGTGAAGGCACAGCCGGGGTGGAGAGTCTGCCACTTCGGCGGCCACTCGCTGCAGAGGTCCGGCTTGCCAGGACGCCCGTCCGGGCGAAGCAAGCCGTGCAGCCGGCATGCGACCCCGCCGGGGGCCAAGTATCCGCAGGCCGAGATCACCTCCGCGTCGAGGGACCGGTCGCCCGTGCGCTCGACCTTGCAGAGATAGGACGACTTCCGAGTCCGGACCAGCGTCTCGAAGTCCCGGTCCGCCGCCGGCGTGAGGATCTCGATCTCCAGGTCCCGGCAACAGGCTGCTCCCCGGCGGTTGTCGGCCGTCCGGCAGGGGGTGCCCTCGCAGGGGTTGTCCCCGTTCAGCACCGGCAGCCCGGAACGGGGCGACCGCAGGCGCTGCGTCACGACCCGCTGCCGCTCCACCAGGCGGAAGCGCCCATCCTCGAAGTGCCGAGGCTGGGCCCGGCGGGGCCGGTCGTCCGGGGCCTCGCCCTCGAAGCCGTGGGCCGTACAGCGGGCGCGGCGGCCGCTCTCCGAGAGGAATCGGCAGGGCACGTGGAGCACGGCCTCCACGACCAGATCGTCCCCCAGGGCCCGCAGCTTGCCGAAGCTGATCCGGTCGGTATGGCCGAGCAGCCAGGTGGCCTCGTGATCGAGGGACTCCTCCCCTTCGTCCAGGCTGCCGATCCGGAGGGTGGCCTCGAGCGAGCGGCACTGGCGCCCCATCGCCGTACAGGCCGGCCGTCGAGGACCGGCCTTAGATCGGCTCACCGGGCCTCACACGCATGTCTCTGGCATGGCCCAATATAACCATGGCGGACCGGGCCCCCGGCCTCCCAGGGCGATGCGGGCGACCGGAAGCAGGACCCTCCCGACCCGGGCGCCTTCGGTGTATACTTGTGAACTCCTTCACAAGTCCCGGGTCACGACGATCCGGACCGAGGAGGCCCCGCACGGGATCCCGTGTCCGGGCTCACCACTCCCAGCGTAGTCACAGGAGGTCTCGTAGCGATGCGGAAGATCTACATGGCGGCCGGCATGGCGCTCGTGCTCGCCGCGTGTTCCGGCGAGAAGAAGGCCGACGAGCAGGCTCCCGCCCAGGCGGCGCCGGCGGCTCCCGCGGCGACCGGCACCGTGCACAACGTCGATATGGTCCTCGAGGGCACCAAGTACCTCTACAAGCCTGCGACCCTGTCCATCAAGGCTGGCGACATCGTGCGCTTCCACAACCGGAGCGGCGGGCCGCACAACGTCGCCTTCTGGGCGGACAGCGTCCCCGCCGGGGCGGCTGCGGTGCTCGAGGCGGCCATGCCGGACCAGATGTCTCCGCTCAACGGCGCGTTCGTCACCGAGCCCGACGCCGTCTACGAGGTGTCCTTTGCCGGCGCGCCGGTTGGGGACTACAAGTACTACTGCCTTCCCCATCTCGCGGTCGGGATGGTGGCGAAGCTGACGGTCACGCCGTAACCCGCGGCCCGATGCGCACGAGGCCCCCCGCCCACCGGGCGGGGGGCCTCGTCGCGTCAGGCCCGGCCTCGGGAACGCGGGAAGCGTGCGCCCAGGACGACCAGAGCGAGGCCGAGGACGAGTCCTGCCAGGACGTCCACCGCGTAGTGCATCTGGCAATAGACCGTCCCCACCGTGAGCAGGAGGGTGGGGAGGACGAGGGCGAGGCCCAGGGGTCGGGAGCCGTAGAACGCGGCCCCGGTGGCCGCTACCGTGGCCGCCACGTGGGAGGATGGGAACGCCGCCCCGTAGGCGCTGCCTTCGGCGAGCGTTCCGTAGACCAGCCGGGCCATCGAGTTGTCCAGGAACTCGGCCGACGGGCGCGGGAACTCGTAGTAGGGTCCGGCCACCGGGAAGAAGAGGAAGCAGAGGTAGCTGAGCAGGAAGGCGGCCAGGATGACCAGCACGGCCCGGCGCAGGGCCTCCGTCTCGCCCCGCCAGGCGAACAGGAACGGCGGAAGGGGCACGATCAGGTAATAGGCGAAGTACGCCCCGTGGAGCACGGTAGACCAGAGCCGGCTGGGGGCCGCCTGCCACCAGTCCCGGCTCACCTGGCCGCCGAAGAGGGCCGCCTCCCACCCCTGGACGGTGCGGTCCCAGACGCGGACCGCCCCGGCGCCGCTCAGCAGGTCCAACGAGCCGTAGAGGGCCACCAGCAGCAGGAGCGGATAGAGCTCTCGGAGCCCGCGGCCGATCCGGCCCAGGTCGGGACGGGTCACCAGGACCACGAGGAACGCGATGAGCCCGTTGGCGAGGAGCACCCAGGCGATCGGCGGGTGCGAGGTGAGGCGGGTCAGCGCGACGACCGAGACGATCGCCAGGTAGCCGAGGAGCAGCCGGTCCACCGGCAGCCAGCGGCCGGTCCGGCTCAGAGCCACCCGGCGTCCCGATACCAGCGGTAGGTCAGGGGGAGTCCCGTGGCCAGGTCGTGCGCGGCCCGCCAGTCGGTCCGCTCCATGAACGGCGTCGGGTCGCCGGTCCACGCCTCCTGGTAGAACTCGTTTGCCTTGTCGAGGCGCAGGATGGTGCGCTGACGAAAGAGCGAGGCGAGCCCGCCGGTGACGGCCAACGTCCCGCGGGCGATCCAGGACGGCACCGGGAGGATGCGCACCCGCCGGCCGGCGGTCTCCCCGATCAAGCGGACCAGCTGACCGCTGGTCACGATCTCCGGGTGGTTGGTGTAGAAGGTCCCTCCGACGACCGTCCCTCCCATCCCGGCGGCCACGATCGCCTCGGCCAGGTCGGTGACGTAGATCGCGGACAGCTCCATGGCGCCCGAGCCGAAGACCGGGGCGATGCCCAGACGGGCGATCTTGAACACGGCGATCAGGTTGTCGCGGTCCCGGGGGCCGTAGATGGTGGGAGGCCTCAGGATGACCCATGGAAGGCTGCTCCCCCGCACCGCCTCCTCTCCGGCCAGCTTGCTCCGGCCGTACATCGTGACCGGAGCGGGGGCCTGGAGCGCGGAGCGGGGAAGACCCGGGCGGGAAGGACCCCCGGCGGCCATGGAGCTCACCAGCACGAACCGGGCGCCGGGACTCTGGGCCGCGGTGGCCGCAACGAGGTTCGCCGTCCCGTCCCGGTTGGCCGCCATGAACTCCGCCTCGTCCAGGGCCCCGGTCAGGCCGGCCACGTGATAGACGACCTCTTGGTCGGCCGCCGCCTGGACGAGCGCTGCGCGATCGTGGAGGTCGCCCAGGACGAGGCGGACCCCCCGGGCGGGCAGGTCGGCGGCCTTCGCGGGCGAGCGCACCAGGGCGGTCACCGCGTCGCCCCGGGCCAGCAGGGCGTCGATGAGGTGACTCCCGACGAACCCGGTGCCTCCGGTGACGAGCGCTCTCACAGCGCGCGGTCGTAGAGGCGGTAGGTCTTGTAGACGGAGAACCCCATCTTCTCGAGGCCGGCGTTCATCGCGGCGTTCTCCTCCAGGATCCACCCCGCCTCGCCCCAGCGGTACCCCTGCTCCAGCCCCTTCGTCCAGATCCAGTGATAGAGCAGGATGTCCAGGCCCTTCCCGCGATACTCCGGGACGATGCCGAGCAGCAGGATCCGGAGCCGGGAGATCCGCCGGGTCTTCACCGCCCAGAGGGCCTTGAGGGCGGCGGGCAGGAAGCGGCCGGAGCGGTTGTGTCGGAAGACCGTATTCAGGTCGGGCAGGGCGAGGCCGAAGGCCACCGGCTCGCCGTTGCGCTCCGCGAAGGGCACGAGGGCCGGTACCGCCACGGGCTTGAACTGCGCGGCGACGTGGTCGATCTCCCGGTCGGTCATGGGGACGAAGCCCCAGTTCCTTTCCCAGGCCGCGTTGTAGATGGCCTTGATGCGCTCGATGTCGCGGGCGAAGTCCTGGAGGCGGAGGGAGCGGACGGTCACGCCCGTGCGCTGCTGGATCAGCTCGGCTCCCCGGGCGACCCGGTCCGGCAGGGGGACGACCTCGGTCGGGTGGCCCCCCTGGTAGACCAGCAGGTTCTTGACCCCGGTGCAGCCCGCCTCCTCGATCAGCCGGACGTAGGAGGGCGGGTTGTAGGGCATCATCATCGTGGGTGGGGTGTCGAAGCCGTCCACCAGCAGGCCGCACTCGTCGTTCACCGAGAAGGAGGCCGGCCCCCGCATGGTGTCGAACCCCCGCGGCCGGAGCCACTCGCCGGCGGCCGCCAACAGGGCATCCGCGACCGACTGGTCGTCCTCGGCCTCGAAGAAGCCGAAGAACCCCACCCGGTCGGCGTGGACCTCGTTGTGCAGGCGGTTGCCGATGGCGGCGATGCGTCCCACGACCGCACCGTTCCGCTCGGCCAGGAAGTACTCGGCCTCGCCGTGCTCGAAGAACGGGTTCTGGGTGCGCGAGAGGAGGGCGCGCACGTCCCGACGCAACGGCGGGACCCAGATCGGGTCCCGCGCGTGCAGTCGGTAGGGCAGGTCGATGAAGGCGCGGAGGTCCGCGGAGCCCCGGACGGGCCGGACGCGCATGCGGCGCTAGATCACGCCGAGCTCGCGGCCGATTCTCCCGAAGGCCTCGAGACAGAAGTCGATCTGATCGAACGTGTGGGTCGCCATGACGCTGGTCCGGAGCCGGCACTGGGACGCCGGGACGGCCGGTGGGGCCACCGGGTTGGTGAACACGCCCGCGTCGTAGAGCCGGCGCCACATGAGGAAGGTCTTCTCGATCGTGCCGATGAGGACCGGTACGATCGGCGTCTCGGTGGGGCCGATGTCGAAGCCCATGCTGCGGAAGCCATCCTGGAGGCGCCGGGTGTTGGCCCAGAGCTGCTCGCGCCGCTCGTGCTCCGTCCGCAGGATCTCCAGCGCAGCCAGCACGCCCGCGGTGTTGGCCGGGGGCAGCGAGGCGGTGAAGATGAGCGGCCGGCTGTTGTGCCGCAGGTAGTGGATCACGCTCTCGTTGCCGGCCACGAAGCCGCCGATCGAGGCGAGCGACTTCGAGAAGGTGCCCGCGATGATGTCGGCGTCGTCGGTCATGCCGAAGTGGGCGGCGGTGCCGTCCCCGTCGGGCCCCAGGACGCCGAGCGAGTGGGCGTCGTCGATCGCCAGCACCGCCCCGTACTTCCGCGCGATCCGGGAGAGGCCCGGCACGTCGGCGATGTCCCCCTCCATCGAGTAGACGCCGTCCACCACGATCATCGCGCCTCGGCCGGAGCGATCCCGCTCCATCCGCCGCTCGAGGCCGGCCAGATCGCCGTGGTTGAAGCGCTCGGTCTCGCCGTACGACATCTTGGCGCCGTCGAGGATCGAGGCGTGGTCGAGCTTGTCGAGGTAGACGACGTCGTTCCGGCCCACCAGCCCGGAGATGAGTCCCAGGTTGGCGTTGTACCCGGTCGAAAAGACCAGGCAGTCCTCCTTGCCGAGGAACTCGGCGAGGGCGCCTTCCAGCTGCCCGTGGAGGTCCAGCGTGCCGTTGAGGAAACGGCTGCCGGTGCAGCCGGAGCCGTACTTGTGCAACGCTCGGCTCGCCGCTTCGAGCACCTTGGGGTGGTGGGTCAGGCCGAGGTAGTTGTTCGACCCCAGCATGATCCGCTTCTGGCCCTCGATCACCACCACGGTATCTTCCGATTCCGAGATGGGCTTGAAATAGGGATACAGGCCGGCGGCCTGGATCTCTCGGGCCTTGGTGAATTGCCTGCACTTGTCCAGCAAGGCGACTTGCGGGAGGACTTGCGTTTCCACAGGGCCTCGGTCCACAGAGAGGTGACAGGTGCCCGTCGTCGGGTCCTGGGGCACAGACCGCCATAAACTCCCGAGGGCGGGGGGGCCACACAAGGCGAGGGGTTTCCCGCCCTGGGGCCAAAGGGCCTATCCGGTTGGGGGATAAGGGTCTAGGGGAGGTGCCGGATCGGCCCG
>JBFIUJ010000194.1:0-6080 GCA_041607595.1 Gemmatimonadales bacterium
CCCGTCCACCACCGGCCGCATCCGCTCCCACATCCGGGGGAAGAGGCTCTGCCCCCCGGCCCCGTCCACGAAGCTCGCGGTCCAGTCCGGGAAGGCTTGCGGTGACCCCCGCTCGAACGAGAGTGCCGCCGGCGCGGCCGTCTCCGGCTCGACGCCCCACACCGTGATCCCCGGATTCAGCGCCTTCACCGCGCTCGCGATACCGGTGACCAGCCCACCCCCGCCGATCGCGGCCAGGACGGCGGCGGCGTCGGGCGCGTCCTCCAGGATCTCCAGGCCCATGGTCGCGTGGCCCGCGATGAAATCGTGATCGTCGAATGGGTGGATGAAGTGGCCGGCGACTCCGGGATACGCGCGTGCCTCCAGCGCCTCCCAGGCCTCGGTGAAGGAGACCGGCACCAGGGTGGCGCCGAGCGCCCGCATGCGCTCGAGCTTGGCGACGGGGGCGGTCTCGATCGCGACCACGGTGCACGCGACTCCGGCCGCGCGCGCGGCGTAGGCCACGCCCTGCCCCGCGTTCCCCGCGCTGATGGTCCAGACCCCGCGGCGCCGCTCGTCGTCCGCGAGCCGCGCGACCGCGTTGGCCGCGCCCCGCAGCTTGTAGGCGTTGATGGGCTGGAGGTTCTCCAGCTTGAGCCGGATGTCCGGGGCGCCCGGCCCCAGGTCGAGCCGGACGAGCGGGGTGCGCACGATGGTCCCGGCGATCCGCTCCCGGGCGGCTCGGATCTCGTCCAGGGCGATCGGCCGGACGGGAGCCAGGTCCGGCCCGCGCGTCGCGCTCACCGGCACGGCCTCACCGCGGCAGCCGGATCAGCGCGTTGCCCAGGCCCGTGAGGTAGATCGGACCCCCGTCCCGGCCCGGGATCACCCCGGTGACGAATCCCGGCAGCGGCGCCCAGAGGTCCGGGGTGAGGAGCTCCAGGGCGGGCTCGTCCCGTTGGTGTCGCCGCGCGAGCTCCTCGGCCCGTTCGCGCTGGGCCGGGGTCTGGACCTGGAACACGGAGCGCCGCGCGCCGGTGGCCGGATCGACCACCACGACCTCGTTGGAGATCGGCACCGCGATCCAGAGTCGACCCGCGTCGTCGAGCTCCAGGTTGTCCGCCCCAATCCCATCGACGAAGACCGTGCGCTCGCTCAGCCGTCCCGTCGCGAGATCAACCCGAAACCGCAGCACCCGCCCACCGATGATCTCGGCGAGGTACAGCTGGCCCGCCGCCTCGTCGAGGACGAGTCCGTTGGCGAAGATGAGCGAGTCCACCAGGGTCGTGGCCTCCGCGGCCAGGCGGCCGTCCTCCATGCCCAGCCGGAGCAGGGCCCCTTCCGGTCGGGGGCGATCCACCGCGGCCCAGAGCGCCGCCTCCCCTTGGCCCGCCGGGTTGTGGGCGCTCTGGGTGAACCAGATCGCCCCCCGCGAGTCCCGGACGGCGGCGTTGACCCCGTAGCGGTGCTGGTACACGCGTTCCGCGGCTCCGGTCGCGACGGCCACGCGGTAAATCCCGCCCTGGTAGACGTCGGTCACGAGCAGGTGGGCCCCGTCCGGCTCGAGCGAGACGCCGTTGGCGCCCCCCACCCGCTCCGGCGGACGGTGGACGTAGCCCGCCGCCGCCATCTCCCCGAAGGGCGCGCTGGTGCCGTCCAGGTCGATGCGGCGGAGCCCATGGACCTGGTCCGCCACGATGAGCCGGCCGTCGGGCAGCGCGACGCCGTCCTCCGGGCGGAGCAGCGTGCCGCCGGCCGGGAAGAGCATGGAGGAATCGAAGGTCCAGGTCGGGAGCGCGGAGACGTCCTCGCGGGCGGGACCACCCCGGTCGCCGGAGCATCCCACGAGGAGGGCGCATGCGACGCACACCGTCGCGAGCGCGAGGGCGCGTAACGGCCGGCGTTGTTCCATCGGCTTCTCCGGTGACGAGGGGGTCGCTGCTCCGGGCCTCTACAATACGCGCGGCTGGTCTACCCGGAAGACCCGAGACCCCGGTTGGCTCACGGCCTAGGCGGCTTCCCGGGCAGCCCGCCGCCGCCGGGCGCGCCGGGCCATCATGTTGAGCCCTTCGATGAGGGCCGAGAAGAACATCGCCGCGTAGACGTACCCCTTGGGCACGTGGGCACCGAACCCCTCGGCGATGAGCGTCGTCCCGATCAGCAGGAGAAAGCCCAGGGCCAGCATCACGATCGTGGGGTTGGCCTGGATGAAGTTGGCCAGCGGCTCGGCCGCGAGCAGCATCGTCCCCACCGCCACGAGCACCGCCACCACCATGATCGGCACGTGCTCGGTCATGCCCACGGCGGTGATGATGCTGTCGAGGGAGAACACGACGTCGAGCACCAGGATCTGGCCCACCACGGCGGCGACGCTGGCCGTGGCCACGGCCGGGTTCAGGCGGTCCGGCCCGGGATCGGGATCCACCGCATGGTGGATCTCCATCGTGGCCTTCCAGACCAGGAAGAGCCCGCCCCCGATCAGGATCAGGTCCCGCCAGGAGAAGGGCTTGCCGAACACGGCGAAGACCGGCGCCGTGAGGCCGATGATCACGGCGATGGTCGCGAGCAGCACGAGCCGCAGGACGAGCGCCGCCCCGATCCCGAGGCGCCGGGCCCGCGCCCGCTGCGCCTCGGGCAGCTTGTTCGAGAGGATCGAGATGAAGATCAGGTTGTCGATGCCGAGGACCACCTCCATCATCGTGAGGGTCCCGAGCGCAATCCAGGTGGCCGGATCGGCCAGGAGGGTTCCGAGGTCTCCCATGGAGTCTCCCGTGGCGGTGGTGGTGTGGACCGCGGTCGGGCGTGCGGGGCCGGCGGATGCCGGAGGGGGGTCGGCCGGCGGGATGGATGATAGGCGGCCGGGCTCGCTCGGCGAAGGGGGCGGCCGCGTCGGGCATGGCGGGCGACTCGCCTCCGGTTAGCTTGCCGGCGATGCTGCACCTGGTCCTTCACGTCGCCCTGCCCGCGCTCGTGGCGCTCGCGTGCTACCGGCCCCGCTGGCGCGGCGCCGCGCTCATCATGCTCGCGACGATGGCGGTGGACGTGGACCACCTGCTCGCCGACCCCGTCTACGATCCCCAGCGCTGCTCGGTGGGCTTTCACCCGCTCCACACCCTGCCCGCCGTTGCCCTCTACGCGGCGCTGGCGGCGCTTCCCCTCCTGCCCCGGCGGAAGCCGCTCGGGCCCGCTCCCCGCCGCCTCGTCCGCGTGGCGCACCTGATCGGCGTGGGCCTGCTGATCCACATGGCGCTCGACGGCGGCGACTGTCTCCTCTAGCCGCCGCGGGAGCGGCGCCGCCAGCCGGCGACCAGGGCGCCAAGGAAGGAGCCGACGAGCGCGTTCGCTACGCACCGTCCTCCGACACCGGGTGGAACATCAGCCGACTGATCTTCCAGCCGCCGTCGAGCCGTCGGAGGACCATGAGGAACACGTCGTCGATCGCGCGCTCGGCGCCCTCGGGGCCGCGGATCGTGCCGCCGGTCCGGCCCCGCACGTAGGCCAGATCCCCGACCACGACCGTCTCCTCGATGGTGAAGGCCAGCGCCGGCTCATGGGTCCGTAGGAACGCCTCGTACCGCGGGCGGAGGGCCGCGATCCCCTCGACGGGCGGCTCCCCGGGCGGCAGCATGACCGCGTCGGGCGCGTAGAGCGCCATCACCCGGTCGGCGTCCCGCGCGTTGTCGGCCGCCATGAGGCCGTGCGCCACGGCTTCGATCCGAGCGACCTCGGCCCGCGCGTCGACCTCGAGAGCCGGGCCACAGGCGAGGCATCCCGCGACGATCGCGCAGCCGAGCCGTGGAGTGACGATGGGCATGGGCCCTCCCTCGGTGTGGCCTTCGGCGGAGGCGGGCGTGAAGGGAGGAGCCCTCCGCCCGTCACGCGACGAGTGCCTCAGACGCGCTTCCCGGCGCCGGCGCCGCGTGGCCGACCGCCGCAAGGGTGCGCCGGGCCTGCTGGAGGGCTCCAGTGTGTGAACGGAGAGAGTGGGCCCCTAGGCCACGCCCGCGCAAGGCCGACTCCGCCGGATCAGCGGGCGGGCCGGTGCACATGTGCGTCCCGGAATCGGAGCCGCGCGAAATCCCTCACGAACCGCTCCCGTCCTCGAACGCATTCCGCACCCAGGCCCCGTGCTTGGCCAGGTCACCCCCCCGCTCCCGCGCCTCGCCCAGCCACGTGACCGAGAGCAGCCTCGCCATGAACCGCAGGCGGTCGCGGAACCCGGGATCCGCGGGCAGCGGATATCGCGCGAGCACGGCCTCGGCCAGGGGCCAGCCGCCGAAGGCCACCAGGGGGACGAAGTCGCGGGCCGGGTCCCCCAGGACGGCGTCGGTCCAGTCGAGGATCCCCACGAGCGCGCCGGTCGCCCGATCCGCCACCAGGTGCTCCGGGGAGAGGTCGTTGTGGATCACCCGCGCCGGCGCCTCCAGGCGGCGCAGCGGGTCCGGCTCTTCGGCCAGCCACCGCACCGCGCGATCCACGACCGGATCGCTGCCCCGAAGCTCGGCCGCGTGCCGGAGCCCGCGCTCGAGCCAGTCGGCGCGCGCTGCGTGCGGTTGGTCCACCTCGACGAGACCGACCTCCCGGGCAGAGTCCAGCGGGATCCCGTGCACCGCGCCCAGCGCCGAGGCCAGGTCCGCCGCGAGTCGCGGATGGAGCGAGGGCTGGACCACGTCCGCCGGCTCCCCGTCGATGAAGCGGTGCCCGGCGCAACGATACGGAAACCCCTGCGTCGGCGGGCACACGAGCTCGACCGCCGGCACCGCGACCCCGGCGGGCAACGCAGGGCGCACGAGCGCCAGTACGGTCCGCTCGCGCTCGATGAGCGCCTCGCACTCGGCCCGGCGCGGGAACCGGAACACCCACCCGTCCGCCACGAACGCGTCGAAGTCCCAGCCTGAGCCCAGGAGCGCCATCCGCGCGACGTCGATCGACGAGAAGGATGCGCGGACGACCGCCCGAGCGGTCTCGAGCGTGAGCGGCCGGTCGGAATCCCAGGGACGTGGGCTCAGTCGTGGACCTCCTCCGCCGAGGGACCGAAGGGTCGGCCTTACGTTGAAGCTCTCGCCGGCGTTTCGGAAGTACGCCCTCGGCCCCCGGGCCTCGCATGCACTGCGCTCTGCCCCCGGTGGCCCCGCCCATGTCCCGTCGCGGTCGAGCGCCATCCAACTCCCGCCGCCTTGCGGCGATCCACCTCGAAGTGGAGATTCCCACCCTCGCCCTTCCTTGGTTCCTTCCCCCAGGCGGCACGTGTCCGATCAGCAGTCCCGCCTCGATGCCGCGCTCGGCGACCGGTACTCCATCACCCGTGAGGTCGGGGCCGGCGGCATGGCCACCGTCTACCTCGCGCGGGATGTGAAGCACGACCGCCGGGTGGCGCTCAAGGTGCTGCGCCCGGAGCTGGCCGCGGCACTGGGCTCCGAGCGGTTCCCGCGCGAGATCCGGATCGTCGCCAAGTTCCAGCATCCCCACATCCTCTCGCTCTACGACTCGGGCGAATCGCAGGGCTTCCTTTACTATGTCATGCCGTACGTGGAGGGTGAGTCCCTCGCCGACCGGCTCGCGCGAGACAAGCAGCTCCCCGTCGCCGAGGCCGTGCGCATCCTCAAGGAAGTGGCCGACGCGCTCTCGTACGCGCACGCGCACGGCGTGGTCCACCGCGACATCAAGCCGGGCAACGTGCTGCTCTCCGGCCGCCACGCCGTCGTGACGGACTTCGGGGTCGCCAAGGCGGTCGAGGCCGCGGGCGGCGACAAGGTCACGACGGTCGGCCTGGCGGTCGGCACGCCGCACTACATGTCCCCCGAGCAGGCCATGGCCCAGGGCGACATCGACGCGCGCACGGACATCTACGCGCTCGGCGTCGTCCTCTACGAGATGCTCACGGGCGAGCTGCCGATCGGACGCTTCCCGCTGCCCTCGGAGGCGAGGCCCCTCGACGACCGGTTCGATCCGGTCGTCATGCGGGCCCTGGAGAAGGAGCCGGCCCGCCGATACCAGCGCGCGAGCGAGATCCGCACGGCGCTCGCCGCCGTCTCCGACGGATCGGCGGCGCCGTCACCGGCGTTCGCCGACACCGCATGGAGCGCCACCGGCGGCGCCGC
>JBFIUJ010000195.1:0-6066 GCA_041607595.1 Gemmatimonadales bacterium
CGAAGATGATCTCGATGTCGGGCGGGACGGCCATCCGGTAGAGCTCCTGTTCCCACGCCTGCCGCCGGACCTGCTCGTCCACCAGGACGATGAAGCGCGCGCCGAGGGGCCGTCCCCAGCCGATCACCACCTGACCGTGCACCAGCCGGTCGTCGATGCGGTAGAGCCGGATCGGCACGCTACCGGACCTGGATCGCGGTGCCGCCCGCCCTCGCCACCCGCTCGGCCACCTCCACGACGGGAAGCTGCCGGTGGAACACGAACTCGAGCAGCATGGCCAGGTTGACCCCGGAGACCAGGGCCACCGTGCCCGCCAGCGCCGCGTGGGCCCGGTGGGCCGCGGCGAACATGCAGGAGCCGCTCGGGATGTCGATGAACATGACCGCGGGTCGGTCCCCGATCGCGTCGGCGATCCGCTGCTCCAGCGTGCCCAGATCGCAGTCGGCGTTCGAGATCGCCACCAACGCGTCCCGCTCCCCGCTGATCTGCTCCACCGCGCCGACGAGCGCCTCGGCCAGATTGCCGTGGCAGATCACCACCCCCGTCAACCCCTCACTCATAGTCCTCCTGCAGGTATTCCCGAACGCCGCTCCGCTCCTTCATCCGCTTGATCAGCCGCTCGTTGAAGGCGGCGGCGACGTCCACCCCGGAGAACCGGAGCAGGTGCATCATGGCCACGACCTCGGAGATGACGGTCAGGTTCTTGCCGGGATTGAGCGGCACCACCACCCGGGGCAGCGTCACGTCCAGGATCTCGGTCTCCAGGTGGGAGAGCCCGGTACGCTCGGCGGTGTTCTTCGCCGTCTCCCAGTCCTCCAGCTGCACCACCACCTCGATCCGCTTCTGCTGCCGGACCGAGCGCACGCCGAACAGCGCCGGAATGTCCACCAGGCCGATGCCGCGGATCTCCATGTGGTGGGCGGCCAGCTCGTGCCCCTGGCCGATCAGTACGTCGGTGCCCCGCCGCGAGACTACGACCACGTCGTCCGCCACCAAGCGGTGGCCGCGCTCCACCAGGTCCAGCACGCACTCGCTCTTGCCGATGCCCGAGCGGCCGATGAAGAGGAGCCCCACGCCGTACACGTCCGCCAGCGATCCGTGCAGGGTGGTGCGGGGCGCGAAGGCCTCTTCCAGGATCGGCTTGATCCGCCGATAGAACTCCGCCGTCTTCAGGCGGGTCCGGAGCAGCGGGACCTGGTGCTCGAGCGCGAGGGCGAGCAGGTCGCCCGGGGGCTCCTGGGCCTTGGTGATGAACAGGCAGGGGAGATCGAAGCCCAGGAAGCCCTCCAGCACCCCCCGCCGGTCCGCCGGTGGGAGGGAGGTCAGGTAGCTGATCTCGGTCTCTCCCAGCACGTGGAGCCGCTCCGGGACGAAGCGCGCCGTGTAGCCGGCGAGGGCGAGCCCCGGACTGGCAATTTCCGCGTCCGGCACGAACCGGTCGAGCCCCAGATCCCCGGTGAGGGTCTCGAGCTGGAGAGGGTCGCCCCGGCGCTGGAGAAAATCCCGGAGCCGCAGGGTCACACGGCGTCCGCTTCCGGCTTGCGCCCGCGACGGGGACGCCCGTAGGCCTTCTCGAGCTGCCGCTTGAGCCGCTCCTCCGCCTTGTCGAGGGCACTGCGATGATCGGCCGCTTCGGCCTTGGCCACGAGGTGATCGCCGCGCGAGAGGTGAAACCGGATCTCGGCCTGATGGAGCTCGGCCTCCTGGTCGAAGATCACCGAGGCCTCGACCGGGCGCGAGCTGTAGCCCGCCAGTCGCTCCAGCACGGATTCGGCACGGGCCCGAAGGGCATCCGAGATCTCACAATGGCGCGCGGTGATCGTCGTCAGCATGCGTTTCCTCCCGGAGTCAGTCGCTCTGAGTGCGGGGATCGGGGGCGTCCCGCAGGATGTCGTCCAGATGGGCTTCGGTGAGGTCGGCGGCGCGCTCCCAGGTGAGGCGCTCCGCGTGGCGGCGGGCCGCGGCGCCGAGTCGCGCGCGGAGCGCCGGATCGTTGGACAGCTCCAGCATCCGATCGGCCAGGGCGGCCGGCTCCCCGTGGGGGACGAGGAGCCCCGTCTCGCCGTGCCGCACCGAGTCCCGCAGGCCTGGGCTGTCGGAGGCGAGCGACGGGGTCCCGCAGGCAGCCGCTTCCATCACCGTGATCCCCCACCCCTCCTTGGGGGAGGGGAACAGGTTCGCGCAGGCGGACCGCAGCAAGTCCAGCTTCTCCGCCTCCGATACGAAGCCGCGGAAGCGCACCGCCCCGGCCAGGTCGAGGGCGCGGGCCATCCGCTCCAGCCGGGCCCGGTCGTCCCCGGTGCCGGCGATGTCCAGGGTGAGGTCGCCGCGGGTCCGCCGGGCGAGCGCGAGGGCCCGAATGGCGACCTCCACTCCTTTATAACGCTTGAGCCGCCCTACGTACAAGAACGCCGAGGGCGACGCCGGCGTCCCCACCCCGGGTCGGAGCCGCTCCGTGTCCACCCCGGGGTGGATCACCCGGATTCGCGAGCGTCGCACGCCCCGGGCCACCAGATCGTCGGCCGTGCTCTCGCTGATGGCGTGGAACCACGCGCGGCGATACACCAGCGGCACCGGGCGCTCGGCCAGCCACACCGCCGCGGCGAGCGGCCAGGCCGCCTCCCGGAAGGCGGTCGTGCCGAAGAGATGCGGCACGATGGCGCAGAAGGGGAGGTCGGTCAGCGTGGGGAGGAAGAGGGGCAGCTTGTTGATGTCCTCCACCACCAGGTCCGGCCGCTCCGTCCGCAGCGCCCGGCGCACCGCTCCCCGCCCCCTGAGCGCGAACGAATGCCGTCCGCCGACCCGCTCGATCGCGATGCCCTCGCGCTCCGCCCGGGGCGCGGCGCCGGGCCACCCGGAGCAGACCAGCCGCACCCGGTGCCCCCGGGCGGCCAGCCGGCCGAACAGCTCGAACAGGTGGATCTCCGCTCCCCCGGCGTGGGGGTTGTCCCGATCCTGCCAGTTGACCAGCAGGAGGTTCACAGGCGACCCATCGCGTGGGCGACGTGGTCCAGCACGCCGTTCACGAAGCGGCCGGACTTGGTGCCGCCGAACC
Organism: Gemmatimonadales bacterium; assembly: GCA_041607595.1. Lineage (GTDB taxonomy): Bacteria > Gemmatimonadota > Gemmatimonadetes > Gemmatimonadales > GWC2-71-9 > JBFIUJ01. The sequence goes on from JBFIUJ010000195.1 coordinate 3,056, forward strand.
AGTGGGCGAGACGCACGGCCTCGTCGATCGCGACCTTGGGGGGCACCTCGCCCTGGGTCAGCTCGTGGATGCCCAGGCGCAGGATGTTCCGCTCCACCACTCCGATGCGCTCCAGCCGCCAGTGCTCCGCCGCGTCGGCGGCCACGCGATCGAGGGTCTCCCGCGCCTCCACGACCGCCCGCGCCAGCGCCTCGGCCGCCGCGACCTCGGCGGAGGCCGGCCGACCCAACCGGGCGATCCCGCTCGCCACCCGGTCCACCGGTGCCCCGTCCTGGATCTCCCAGGCGTAGAGCAGCTGCAGCGCCCGGGCGCGCCGTTTGGTCTCCCGCCTAAGCACGGCCGGCGCTCCGGAGCTGCTGCACCACGTCCGCCGAGGCGATGGCGGCCTCCGCCGCCTCGTGGCCCTTGTTGCCGGCCGCGCCGCCGGCGCGCTCCAGGGCCTGCTCCAGGGTGTCCACCGTCAGCACGCCGAAGCCGACGGGGATCCCGGTCGCGACGCCGACGGCGCCGAGGCCGCGCGCCGCCTCGCCCGCCACGAAATCGAAGTGCGGAGTCTCACCCCGGACCACCGCGGCCAGGGCCACCAGGCAGGCATAGCGGCCGGTGCCCGCGGCGGCGGCGGCGACCGCCGGCAGGTCGAACGCGCCGGCGACCCACACCACGTCCACGTCCGCGTCCGCGAGTCCGGCCTCCCGGCAGGCGGCCCGAGCGCCCTCCAGGAGCCGCGCGGTGACGCGCTCGTTGTAGCGGCTGGCGAGGATCGCCACGCGCCCCACGGGGCGGAGCCGTCCGGTGTATTCGGGCACGCGGCGATCAGTGGGTGAGGAGGTGTCCGAGCTTGTCCCGCTTGGCGTCCAGGTATCCGGCGTTCTCCCGGCTGGCGCTCGTCACCAGGGGCACGCGGGCGACGATCTCCAGCCCGTAGCCCTCGAGCCCGACCAGCTTCCGCGGGTTGTTGGTCATGACCCGGATCGAGGAGAGCCCCAGGTCCCGGAGGATCTGGGCGCCGATGCCGTAGTTCCTCAGGTCCGGGGCGAACCCCAGCCGCTGGTTGGCCTGGACGGTGTCCGCCCCGGAGTCCTGCAGGGCATAGGCCCGGATCTTGTTGAGCAGGCCGATGCCGCGACCCTCCTGGTCGAGGTAGACGATGGCCCCTCGGCCCTCGCGGACGATCATCTCCATCGCGGCATGGAGCTGGAAGCCGCAGTCGCACCGGACCGACCCGAACACGTCTCCGGTCAGGCACTTGGAGTGCATCCGGACCAGCACCTCCCGCGCCCCGTCGAGGTCGCCGTGCACCAGGGCCACGTGCTCGGCCTCGTCCACGTCGTTCCGGTAGCCGATGACGTTGAACTCCCCGATCGGGGTCGGGAGGCGGGCCTCGGCCACCCGATGGACCAGCCGCTCGGTCTTGAGCCGGTAGGCGACGAGCTGGGCCACGGTGATGAACGCGAGGCCGTGGGAGGCGGCGAACGCCTCGAGCTCGGGCCGGCGGGCCATGGACCCGTCCGGGTTCAGGATCTCGCAGATCACGCCGGCCGGCACGAGGCCCGCCATCCGGGCCAGGTCCACGCTCGCCTCGGTCTGGCCGACGCGCTGGAGGACGCCGCCGGGGCGAGCCCGGAGGGGGAAGACGTGGCCCGGCCGCCGGAGGTCGGCCGGCGTGGTGGCGGGGTGGATCGCGACGTGGATCGTGGTGGACCGGTCCGCGGCCGAGATGCCGGTGGTCACACCGAAGCGCCGCTCCGCGTCGATGCTCACGGTGAAGGCCGTGCGCAGCTCCTCGGTGTTCCGCTCGGTCATCTGGGAGAGGCCCAGCTGCTCGCAGCGCTCCGAGGTGAGCGCGAGACAGATGAGTCCCCGCCCGTGGAGGGTCATGAAGTTCACCATCTCGGGCGTGACCAGCTCCGCCGCGCACACGAGGTCACCCTCGTTCTCGCGGTCCTCGTCGTCGGCGATGATCACCAGCTTGCCGTTCCGGAGGTCGTCGATCGCCGTCTCGATGGTGCTGAAGCTCATGCCTTCCTCGATTCCCGCGCTCAGGAGCCCCCGCGCTTCAGGAGCGCCTGGACGTACTTCCCGATGGCATCGGCCTCGAGGTGCACCCCGTCGCCGGGGGCGCGCTCGCCGAGGGTCGTGTGCTGTAAAGTAACCGGAATGAGGGAGACCTGGACCTGCCGGTCTCCGGGGAGGGCGTTGACGGTCAGGCTCACCCCGTCGACCGTGATGGAGCCGAGGGGCACGGTGAGCGCGGCGACCTCCGGCGGCATCGCGAGGTCGAGCAGCCGTCCCCCTTCACGGTCGCGCGCGGCCACCACGGTGCCGACGCCGTCCACGTGGCCCTGGACCAGATGTCCGCCGAGGCGATCTCCCACCCGAAGGGCCCGCTCCAGGTTGACCCGCTGCCCGACGCGATAGCTCCCGAAGCGGGTGCGGCCGAGCGACGTCTCCACGACATGGACCGCGAAGCGGCCGAAGCGGCGCTCGGTGACGCTGAGGCAGGCGCCGTCCACCGCGACGCTCTCTCCCAGTCGCAGCCGGCGATAGGGCGAGCGGAGCACGAGCCGCAGCCCGCCCTCGTGGCGATGGACGGCCGAGACCGTGCCGACCGCGTCGATCAGGCCGGTGAACATGCCGGCCGATCCAGGACCACGAGGGTATCGGCGCCCAGCTCCCGTCGCTCCACCACCTCCCAGCGCACGGCGTCCGCCAGGGAGCTGTCGGGCAGCCCGGGGGTCGCCTCCACGGCGCCCGCCCCGAGCCAGAGGGGGCTCTGGATCCAGTAGAAGCGATCCACCAGGTCGGCGGCGAGCAGTGACGCGGAGAGCCGTCCTCCTCCCTCGATCAGGAGCGATCCCACGCCGACCGCCCGCAGGCCGGCCAGCGCCTCGGCCGGCGAATCGGCCAGGAGGGCGCGGAGGCCCAGCGCCTCGAGCCGAGTCACCCGATCCGCCGGCGCGGCGCGCGCCGCGACCAGGATGGTGCGTCCGTCGCCCGCCTCGACGACGGGC
>JBFIUJ010000196.1:0-6064 GCA_041607595.1 Gemmatimonadales bacterium
CTGCTCCGCCAGCGCCTGGAGGATCGCCTGCCGGATCCACCAGACCGCATAGGAGATGAACTTGATCCCCTTGGTCTCGTCGAACTTGTGGGCCGCGCGAATGAGGCCCAGGTTGCCCTCGTTGATGAGGTCGGAGAGGGAGACGCCCTGGTTCTGGTATTTCTTGGCGACCGACACCACGAAGCGCAGGTTGCTGCGGACCAGCTTGTCGAGCGCCTCCTCCTTGCCCGCCCGGATGGCCTGGGCGAGCACGACCTCTTCCTCCTGCGGAATCAGCGGGTACTTGCTGATCTCCCGGAGGTATTGGTCGAGCGAGCCCTCGTCGAAGGACGGGCCGCGCCGCGAGGAACCCACCTGCATCGGGCGCATCGTTCTAGAACCTCCGGGGAGTGGCGGGCGGAAATGCGGTCGTGGCGAGCGCGGACCGCATGGTCGTAACCTTATCCACTCGCGAGAACCGGCGCAACCGGCGGCGGAGCCCGACGCCGGCCTCCGGGCTCAATAGTTGTCGATCTGGGCCCGCTGGAGGCGTCCCGAGTAGTCCACGTACCCCACCTTGGTCTCCGAGTAGAACTCGTAGACCTCCCACCCCCCCTCCCGATGGCCGTTCCCGGTCTGCTTCACCCCTCCGAACGGCAGGTGCGCTTCCGCTCCGATGGTCGGCGCGTTCACGTAGGTGATCCCGTTCTCCAGCTCCTGCAGCGCGCGGAAGGCCAGGTTCACGTCGGCCGTGTAGAGCGAGCTCGAGAGGCCGTAGGGGACGCCGTTGTTGACCGCGGCGGCCTCCTCGTAGGAGCCGACCCGCAGGATGCTCAGCACCGGGCCGAAGATCTCCTCCTGGGCGATGCGCATGGCCGGGACCACCTCGGTGAAGATGGTCGGCCGATAGAACCATCCGCGGGCCAGGTCCTTCCCCTCCGCCCGCGCGCCGCCGGTCGCCAGCCGGGCCCCCTCCTGGAGGCCGAGCGCCACGTACCGCTCGACCTTCTCCCGCGACCGCTCGTGGATGAGCGGGCCCACGTCCGTGCCGCTCCGGCGCCCGTCGCCGAGCCGGAGCCGCTCGGCCGCCTGCACCAGGCGCGCGACGAAGGCGTCGTGGATCCCCTCGTGGAGGATCAGGCGACTCGTGGCGGTGCAGCGCTGCCCGGTCGTCCCGAACGCCCCCCAGAGCACACCCTCGAGCGCCAGGTCCAGGTTCGCGTCGTCCATCACGATCATCGCGTTCTTGCCGCCCATTTCGAGCGACAGCCGCTTGTGCATCCGACCACAGGTCTCCCCGATGAAGGAGCCGGTCGCGGTCGAGCCGGTGAAGGAGACGACCGGCACCTGGGGATGCTCCACCAGCGCCTTCCCGGCGCCGGCGCCGGTGCCGTGGACCAGCTGGATGGCCTCCGGCGGCAGCCCGGCCTCGAGCAGCAGCTCCACCAGCCGGTGCCCGGTGTGGGGGACGTCCTCCGACGGCTTGAACACCACGCTGTTTCCGCAGAGGAGGGCCGGGAACATCTTCCAGGTGGGAATGGCCAGCGGGAAGTTGAAGGGGGTGATGAGCCCGGCAACGCCGATCGGGCGGCGGAAGCTCATCGCCCACTTGTTCCGGAGCTCCGAGGGCACGGTATGGCCGAAGAGGCGGCGCCCTTCGGTGGCGGCGTAGAACGCCGTGTCGATCCCCTCCTGCACGTCCCCTCGGGTCTCCGCCAGCACCTTCCCCATCTCCCGGGTCATGCTGTCGGCGAGATCCTCCTTGTGCCGCACGAGGAGATCGCCCACTCGGCGGAGGACGTCTCCGCGAGCCGGCGCCGGGGTAGAGGACCACCGGCGAAAGCCCTCCTGCGCGGCTGCCACCGCGGCCTCGACGTCGGCCGGAGCGGAGGCGGGGAAGCACCCGATCAGGTCGTCCGTGTCGGCCGGATTGCGGTTCTCGAAGTACTCGCCGGTCGAGGGAGCGACCCACTGACCGCCGATGAAGTTCTGGAAGTTCTTGGCCATCGTTCCCTGCACCGTGACGGTTCGTGTTGATCGTGGAACGGCTGCGGCGTCGGCGCTACTCGCAGATCCACGCCCGATCGAGCTTGGCGTAGCCCACGCGCGGAAGGACCTCGCGGGCCCCGAGACCGAGTCCGGCGAGGACCACGAGCAGCGACACCGTATGGGCCAGCCCCAGCCGGCGATGCCAGCTGGAGACCGCGCTCCAGATGCCGGAGACGACCACGACCAGGATCGCCCCTAGATAGAGGAAGAGTCCGACGCCGCACCCGTGAAGGTAAGGCCACTGGGTCATCGCACCAACCAAGGCGACGGTCAGCAGCACGCGGAACCACGTGCTCATGACCTGCCGCCGGGTCACGCCGGCCCGAGCGGGCGCCGCGGGAACGGGCGCCGCACCCGCGGGCCCCGGGCCCGCCGGCGCCCGGGCCATGGCCTTGTCGATCTTGGCCATCTCCTTGTCCCAGTCCCGCATCTGGTCGCTCATGGAGCCTCCCGGCTCAGCCCGTAGCGCTCGATCTTCTTATAGAGGTTGGAGCGCGGCATCTCCAGGGCCCGAGCCGTCTCCGAGACGTTCCAATCGTGCAGCCGCAGCTTGGCCGAGAGGAAGGCCTTCTCCGATTCGTGCTTGAAGGCCTCGAACGTCGGTTGGCGCAGCAGATCGTCCACGGCTCCGCCGGCCGCCGCTCCGGCGGTGGCGCCGGAGGGCACCAGGCGCTCGAGGTCTTCCGCCGTCACCGTCTTGCCCGACGCCAGGATCAACACGCGCTCGACCGCGTTCCGGAGCTCCCGGATGTTGCCGGGCCAGGGCCGCCCCTGCAGCCGCCGGATCGCGGCGTCCTCGAACCGCCGGGCCGGCACGCCGGTGGTGGCGGCCAGCCGCTCCACGAAGTGGGCCACGAGCGCCGGGAGGTCCTCCAGCCGCTCGCGGAGGGCCAGCACCTCGATCGGCACGACGTTCAGCCGATAGAGGAGGTCCTCGCGGAAGCGGCCAGCGGCGATCTCCGCCTCGAGGTCCTTGTTGGTGGCGGCGACGACGCGGACGTCCACCTGGATGCTCTTCGACCCTCCGATCCGGGTGACCATCCCCTCCTGGAGCACCCGCAGCACCTTGGCCTGCGCCGAGAGCGCCATGTCGCCGATCTCGTCGAGGAAGAGGGTCCCACCGTCGGCCTGCTCGAACTTGCCGGCCCGGTCCGCGAAGGCGCCGGTGAAGGATCCCTTCATGTGGCCGAAGAGCTCGCTCTCGATCAGCTCGCTCGGGATCGCCGCGCAGTTCACCTCGACGAAGGCGGCCTCGCGCCGGGGGGAGGCGTCGTGCAGCGCCCGGGCCACCAGCTCCTTGCCGCTGCCGTTCTCCCCGGTGATCAGCACGCGGGCCGCGGTGGGGCCGACCTTCTCGACCAGCTCGAGCACCCTGGCCAAGGCCGGACTCTCCCCCACCATCGCGTACCGGGCGGACGAGGCCTCCTTCAACCGGGTGTTCTCGCCGAGCAGGGCGGACTGGGCCAGGGCATTGCGCACGGTGACCAGCAGGCGGTCGGTGTCCAGCGGCTTCTCCAGGAAATCGAAGGCGCCGCGCTGGGTGGCCTCCACCGCCGTGGCGATGGTCCCGTGGCCGCTGATCATGACGATCTGGGCGACCGGGTCGAGCTCTCGCAGCCGGCTCAGGGTCTCCAGCCCGTCGAGCCCGGCCATCTTGACGTCGAGGAAGACGAGGTGCGGGCGGTACTCCGGATACAGCGTGAGGCCCTCGCCGCCGGAGGCGGCGGCCCGCACCTCCAGGCCCTCGTAGCGAAGCACCTGCAGCAGCGCCTCCCGGATCCCCGGCTCGTCGTCGATGATCAGCACGCGCTGCGTCATGGCTGCGCCGTCCTCCGATAGAAGGTGATCCCCAGCGGGCGCACCCGCAGGCCTCCCACCCCCTCGGGCAACGGCAGCGGGACGGCGCCGCCGCCGCCCCCCAGGGCGCGGTCCACCAGGCGCGGCACGACGTCCCGGGGCAGAGGGAGGTTTCGGACGGCGAGCTCCTCGACCCGCCAGGCGGCCCAGCCCGGACGGTCGGCGCGGAGCGGCCCCGCGGCCGCCATCGGCTCGGACGGTTCGAGCATGCCGCTGAAGATGCCGAGCGCCTCGCGCGGGAAGCCCTCGGTGCGCACGTGCGCCGAGATGCCGATCGCGTCCTCCCGGAGCTCGAGGCTCAGGGAGTCGAGACGCCAACGGACGGCCGAATCCAGCCCGGCGGCGAGCAGCGACGCCGCCTCGCTCGCGTCGAGGACGATCGAATCGGTGCGCCAGGCGTTCATGGAGTCCACCTTGTCCCGGGCCCGCTCGAGCGCCTCGGCACCGGGCCGCCCTGCAGTCGCGGTCTCCGGCCAATGGGGCAGCCAGGTCCGCGCCTCTCGGAGCAGGCGGTCGCGGTACAGCCACCCCAGCGCCAGCGCCGCGACCAGGAGCAGCCCGGCCAGCAGCTTGAAGGGCAGCGTCAGACAGCCCATGACGCGGCCAACGGCACCCGATGCCGAGCGGTGTAGACCGGCCCACCCCGACCCGACGTGGTGCGGCTCTCGAACAGGACCACTTCGTCGGCCAGGAAGGACCGGGCGACGGCGATGCCGGCGAGGCGCTCGAGCGCGTCCGGCGGCAGCCGCATCCCGTCCCGCACCCGGCCCAGCGTCACGTGGGGTCGAAACGGGCGACCCTCCAGCGGATACCCCAGCGCGTCGGCCCCCCGCTCGACCCGATCCTGGAGTAGCTCGAGCGCCGGGGGCGCCTCGAGCCCCGCCCACAGGACCCGGGGGGCCCGAGACGCCGGGAAGGCGCCGAGCTCGGTGAAGGCGCAGCCGAGGGGCGGCGTGTCCGACGCGGCGTCCACCAGCATGGCGACGATGGCATCGAGCCGTTCCGCCGGCGTCTCCCCGAAGAACTTGAGCGTCAGGTGGTAGCGGTCGCGGACGACCCACCGCACGGGCCACCCCGCCTCCTGCAGGGGCGCGACGGCCTGCGCGAGCGCCTCCCGTTCAGGCTGGGGCACGGGAATGGCGGCGAAGAGCCGCATCAGTCGGAGGCGGCAGGGGCGAGAGGAAGGAGGCTGCCGCGGCGGTACCCGCGGGGATCGAGCTCAACGGTCCGGAAGCCGAGGCGGGCGAAGAACTCGCCGATGTCGTCCCACCGCGCTCGCACGGCCGGCAGACGGTCGGGCAGCACCTCGACCCGCGCAAGGTCGCCGTGGTGCCGCACCCGCAGGTCGCCGGAGATGCCGAGGGAGCGGAGGAAGGCCTCGCCCCGCTCCACCTGACGCAACCGCTCCGCCGTCACGCCGAGCCCGTAGGCGACGCGGCTCGAGAGGCAGGGCGCCGCCGGAGCATCCCAGATCGGAAGCCCCAGCGCGCGGGCCGCTTCGCGCACGTGCCGCTTGGTCCATCCCAGCTCGGCGAGGGGGGAGCGGACGGCCCGCTCCGCGCCGGCGCGCAGGCCGGGGCGGTGCTCGCCCAGGTCGTCCGCGTTGGTCCCGTCGATGATCGTGTCGAGCCCCCGCGCGCGCCGCACCGCTTCCAGTCGGCGCCACAGCTCGGACTTGCAGAAGTAGCACCGGTCGGTGGCGTTGGCGCGGTAGCGCGGGTCCTCGAGCTCGTGCGTGTCCACCTCGAGGAGCGGCACGGCGAAGCGCCGGGCGAGCGCCGTCGCCGCCTCCCACTGCGCTTCGGGATAGGAGGCGCTCCGGCCGATCACGGCCAGGAACCGCTCGGCCGGGAGGGCCCGGGTCGCCGCCACGGCGAGCAGCGACGAATCCACTCCTCCGGAGTAGCCGAGGAGCACGCTACCCATGCCGGCGAGATACGCTTCGAGAGCGGTGAGATTCTGCATGGGGGAAACGTAATGGCGTCCTGGGCCAGCGGAAGCAGGCGGCGGGCCCGCGGTTCCGCCGCGCGGCGTTCCGCGGTAGTGTTCCGGGCCACACCCGCCCACGAGCCTTCCATGCCCGGTCGCCACCACCCTCGCCCACGCTCTCCCCTGGCACTCCTGCTGGCGGTGCTTGCCCTCGGACCGACCTGCCTCGCGGCGCAGGCCGCGCCGGCCC
>JBFIUJ010000197.1:0-6047 GCA_041607595.1 Gemmatimonadales bacterium
GAGGTGGACCTGGCCCTGCAGTACCAGGAGGGCTACAACGAGAACACCTTCACCTTCGTGAACAACATCAACACCCACGAGGGCGGCACCCACCTCACGGGCTTGAAGTCGGCCCTCACCAGGACCATCAACGACGTCGCCAAGAAGACCAACGCCCTGAAGAAGGCGGACTTCACGCTCTCCGGCGAGGACGTGCGCGAGGGGCTCACCTGCGTGCTCCACGTGAAGGTGAAGGAGCCCCAGTTCGAGGGCCAGACCAAGACCAAGCTGGGCAACGGCGAGGTCGAGGGGATCGTGCGCCAGGTGGTGAACGAGCACCTGGGCAACTTCCTGGAGGAGCGGCCCTCGGTGACCCGCGCCATCCTGGACAAGGCGGTGAGCGCCGCCCGCGCCCGCGAGGCCGCCCGGAAGGCGCGCGACCTGGTCCGTAAGAAGTCCGGTTTGGAGAACGCGGTACTCCCTGGCAAGCTGGCCGATTGCTCCCTCACCGATCCCGCGCTCTGCGAGATCTACCTGGTCGAGGGAGACTCCGCCGGCGGCAGCGCCAAGCAGGGCCGGGACCGCTCCTTCCAGGCCATCCTCCCCCTCCGGGGCAAGATCCTCAACGTGGAGAAGGCCCGGATCGACAAGATCCTGAGCAACGAGGAGATCCGGTCCATCATCACGGCCATCGGCGCCGGGGTCCGGGACGACTTCGACCTGGAGGAGGCCCGATACCACAAGATCATCCTGATGACGGACGCGGACGTGGACGGCGCCCACATCCGGACGCTGCTGCTCACCTTCTTCTTCCGCCAGATGCAGGAGCTGATCGACGCGGGATACATCTACATCGCCCAGCCGCCGCTCTACCGCGTGGCCAAGGGACGGGAAGAGTTCTACGCCTACAACGAGGCGGAGCGGGACGAGTACGTGAAGCGGCTGGGGAACGGCGAGGGGAAGACGAACGTCAACGTCCAGCGGTACAAGGGCCTGGGCGAGATGAACCCGGAACAGCTCTGGAAGACGACGATGAACCCCGAGACCCGGACCATCCTGCGGGTCACCATGGAGGACGCGGTCGAGGCCTCCAAGCTGTTCGACGAGCTGATGGGGGACGACGTGGAGCCCCGGCGCCTGTTCATCGAGAAGAACGCCCTCTACGTGAGCCACCTCGACGTGTAGCGCGCGGCGAGCGGCGGTGCGTGACACGGCGGGGAGCGACGGGCCCGGGCCCGATCGCTCCCCGCCGTGTCGTGTGGGGGCCTACCGGTCCGGGCGCTGCATCTCGGCCAGGGCCCGCCGGGCCCGCTGCACCTCGGGGCGAAGGGCGGGGTCCGCGTCCCGCCAGAGCTCGATGAACGTCCGGTAGGAGCGCCCCGCCAGCGCCGTGTCCCCCAGCGATTCGGCCAGGGCGCCGCGGAGCGCGTGAGACCGCGCCACCAGCAGCCAATCGGCGTCGGGCGAGTTGATCGAGCTGTTGGTCAGGGTGTCGATCACCGTGTAGTGGGCCAACGCGGCCTCGCGCCGGCCCAGCCCCTCCGCCGTGCGCCCCAGCGCGTAGTGCCGGGCGGTGGACTGCGAGGTGTCCCGCACCGCCTCCTCGTAGAGCGGCTCGGCCGACGCCCGGTCGCCCGCCACCGTTGCCGCGAAGGCCGCGTAGGCCGCCCGCCCTTCGCCCTCGGGGCGGGCCCGCCAGCGCGCCACCAGCGCCGTGTCGCCCGCCGAGGCCGCCATGAACATGACGGCGCCGGCGAGGCTCTTCCACTGGGGGTCGCCGCTCGTGCTCTTCCGGGAGGCGATCATCCGCTCCAGCTCCGCCGAGAGTCGGGCCACCGCGGCGCGATCGGCCCGATCCACGCTCGCCGCCATCCGGGAAGGCGCCTGGCGCTTCGCGAAATCCATCATGACCTTGACCTCGGGATCGGCCGCGAACGCGCCGATCGCCGAGAAGAACGGCTCGATCAGGCGCTCCGCCTGGGTCACGCGGCCCCCGACCAGCCGGGCGTTGATGAAGGAGGAGCCGAAGAGGGCGCCGTTGCCCTTCAGCCCGTCGGCGTATCCGGCACGGTCGAGCGAGTCCCCCACCCGGACCGCCTCGGCCAGCCGCCCCGCCTCCAGCAGGATGGCGAGCCGTTGGGCCTGGAAGGGCACCGGGTTGGCCACGCCGAGGCGGTAGGCCTCCGCCAGCGCCCGGAGGGAGCCGTCCCAGTCCTCGTCCAGCCGGCGGATCAGGGAGAGCAGGAAGAACGCCTGCCCCTCGTCCGGCGCCACCGTGATCCAGCGGTCGATCACCTCGCGGGCCCTTACCCGCGCCTGCCGACGGAGGGAATCCACCACCGCCGGGGGATACCGGAGCCCAAGCGACTCGGAAGGAACGGCCAGCAGCGAGTCCCCGACCAGCAGCAGCGTGTAGGTCCGGGCGGGCAGCCGCACCTCCACGGTCTGGATGTCGCCCGGCGGCGGGTCACGATAGGCCGGCAGCGTGTTGTTCTCCTCGAAGCCGGCCAGGGCCAGGATCCCGGCCAGTCCCTGGTAGAGCCGGTGGTCGCTCGCGTCGAGCGCCAGGGCGTGCTCCATGCTCCGGAGCGCCAGGGTGGGCGAGGCCGGCAGGTATTCCCGCCCCTGGGCATCCCGCCGGAGCGTACGGTCGTAGAGCGCCACCGTGGCCAGCCCGGACCACGCGTCCGTGACCGTGCTGTCGCGCGCGAGGACCTCGCGATAGAGCGTGTCGGCCCGCGGCATGTCCGCGTGCACCATGGCGTGGAACGCCTGGATCAGCAGTCGCTCCTTGGGCGGGCGCCCTTCGGCGTAGCGCATCGCGCTGTCGGCCAGGGCCACGAACGTGGGCTCGGGCGAGGCGATCTCCTTCACGAACATCACCTGGCTCAGCTCGTAGTAGGCCAAGGCGAACCGGGGGTCCGCCGCGATCGCGCGCCTGAACGCGGCGATGGCCGCGTCGATCTCCCAGCGGCTCCGCGCGGCGAGCCCGTCGATGAAGGCACGGAAGGCCTCGATCGACGCGGTGGGCGGCTCCACGTCGAGCCGGGCCCCCGCCGCCACCCCGGCGACGTCGAGGAGCTGGCTCGCGAGCCGCCCGAAGGCGCCGGCGAGCTGGTCCTCCGAGGCGGCGCTGGCCGACGCGGTGGCCAGGAGCCGGCCGCTTCCGACGTCGTACATCCGCAGCGTGATCTGCAGGGTGTCGTTGAGGCGCACCATCGCGCCGGACGCGGCGGTCCAGACTCCGGCCCCCCGCGCCAGGTCGAGCAGCTGGTCCCGCGAGAGCGTGCTTCCATCCTCGAGGTTGGCCCGCCGCGCCAGGTCGAGCAGCCGCTCCGGATCCACCACCTGGAGATCCTGCCAGCGGGCCAGCGCCCGGGACAGGAGCTCCACGCCCCCGAGGCGGAGCCAATCCAGATCCGGCTCCCGTCGGGTGTTGTCGAAGAACCCGATCAGGATCGACTGCCGGGGATCCACCCCGCTGGGCGGCCCCGAGTCCCCCCGGAGGAGCAGGGTGCCGCCCAGCACCGCCGCGGTCAGCACCGCGACCGCGCCCACCAGGAGGCCCCGGCGGCGTCGGCGGGCCCGCGGCACCCCGGTCGTCCCCGAGACCGCGCCGCCCAGCGCCTCCCGCACCTCGTCCGCCGTGCCGAAGCGGCGGGCAGGGTCCTTCTCCAGCATCCGGTGGACGGTCCCCTCGACCTCCTCCGGGACGTCTCCCACTCGGGTCACGAGCGGGATCGCCGGACGCGTGAGATGGGCCATCAGGTAGTTGGGCGGCGAGCCCGCGTCGTAGGGATAGGCTCCGGCCAGCACCTCGTAGGTCACGACGCCGAGGGCGTAGAGGTCGGACGCGGGCGTCAAGTCGCGGGAGCCGCTCGCCTGCTCTGGGCTCATGTACCGGGGCGTGCCCATCACCATGCCCACCGCGGTGAGCGGCTCGTCGTCCGGAGGCGTGTCTTCCGCCACCGGAGCCCGGGCGATCCCGAAGTCGGTGACCAGGACCCGGCCCGTTTCCTTTTCCAGCAGGACGTTCTGGGGCTTCACGTCCCGGTGGATGATTCCCCGGCGGTGGGCTGCGCCCAGGGCGGCGGCCACCTCGCGCGCGATCCGCAGGCCCTCCGCCAGCGGGAGCGCCCCCTCGCGCCGGAGCCGCTCCGCGAGGCTCTCCCCCTCCACGTAGGCCATGGCGAAGTAGGCGAGCCGGTCGGCCTCGCCGACGCGGTAGATCGGAACGATGTTGGGGTGCTGCAGCTGGGCCGCGGTCTCCGCCTCGCGCTCGAAGCGCGAGCGGAAGACCGCGCTCGCCCCGAGCTCCGGGTCGAGCACCTTGATGGCGACCAGCCGCTTGAGCGACAGCTCGCGGGCCAGGAAGACGCTCGCCATCCCGCCCCGGCCCAGGAGCCGGAGGAACTCGTACTCGGCCGCGAGCGCCGCGGCGAGCCGCTGGAACGGGGGATCGAGTGGGGCCGTCACCCGAGTAACTTAGCCGCCGACGGTGGGAACCGCATGCGCCTCAGGCGACCGGGGGGCGAGGCGCGCCGGGGCCCCAGTCGTCGCCCTCGAACCCCTCCTCCGGGCGCAGGTCCGCCCGCAGGTCCCGCACCTCGCGCTCCGCCGCCTCCAGCTCGGCGTGGTCGACTTCGGACTCGGGCGACCGGCGGCCCGGTCGGTCGGGACCCTCGCCTCGGCGGACGAACCAGACGAGCAGCGCCGCCAGCAGGGCCACGACGAGCAGGTTGGTCAGCACAGGGCCTCCACGCCGGCGGCGGTGACGCGGTGGGAGACGAGCGGCGACGCCCGCCCCTCCTCCCCGATAGCGATCGCCCGCTCGAGGGCGGCCAGCCCATCGCGGATGCCGGCCGGGTCGCGGGCGAACACCGACGCGACGGGCTCGCCCCGCGCCACCCGGTCGCCCGGCTTGACCCCGATCACGAACCCCACGCTGTGATCCACCTCGTCCTCCACGGTCGCGCGACCGCCCCCCAGTGCCACCACGGCGCGCCCGATGGTCTTCGGCTCGATGCCGGTGACGACGCCGGCCCGGGGGCTCTCGTAGACCTCGACCGCCCGCGCCTGGGGGAGGCGGGAGGGATCCTCGACGATCTCCACGTCGCCGCCCTGCGCCGCGATCAGCCGGCCGAACACCTCCAGGGCGCGGCCCGAGTCGATCGTCGCCTCGAGCCGGCGGCGCGCCTCCCTGCGATCGGGCACGCCGGCGACCAGCAGCATCTCCACGCCCAGCGCGTAGGTGACCTCCATCAGGTCCGGCGGCCCCTTCCCCGCCAGCGCCATGAGGCACTCCTCCACCTCGAGGGCGTTGCCGCACGCGCGGCCCAGCGGCCGGTCCATCGCGGTGAGCAGGGCGACCGTGCGGCATCCGTGCGATTCGCCGAGGCCGATCATCGTGCGGGCCAGCTCGAGCGCGCGATCCATCTCCGGCAGGAACGCGCCGCTGCCGGTCTTCACGTCGAGCACCAGCCCCTGGATCCCCTCGGCCAGCTTCTTGGACATGATGCTCGCGGCGATCAGCGGCACGGATTCCACCGTGCCGGTGACGTCGCGGAGGGCATAGAGCCTCCGGTCGGCAGGGGCGATCTCCTCGGTCTGCCCGATCATGGCGCAGCCCAGCCTCCGCACCTGGGCCTCCGTGTCTCGCAGGGCCAGGGTGGTGCGGAACCCCGGGATGCTCTCCAGCTTGTCGAGCGTCCCCCCGGTGTGCCCGAGCCCCCGCCCCGACATCATCGGGACCGCCACCTCGCACGCGGCCACCATGGGAACGAGGAGCAGGGAGGTCTTGTCCCCCACGCCGCCGGTGGAGTGCTTGTCCACCCGGGGCACGTCCCACCCGTCGAAGCGGAGCCGGTCCCCGCTGTCGAGCATCGCCTGGGTGAGGGCGGCCAATTCGTCGGGGGCGAGGCCGCGCCAGACCACCGCCATCAGCAGAGCGGCCATCTGGTAGTCCGGCACCCCGCCGGCGGCATAACGCTCGATCAGCTCGTGCCACTCCTCGGCGGCGAGGCTCCGGCCATCTCGCTTGCGTTCGATCAGGGACGGGACCACCATTA
>JBFIUJ010000198.1:0-5888 GCA_041607595.1 Gemmatimonadales bacterium
CCCGCATCACCGTCGCCGACCTCCTGGCGCGCCGGCCGGCCGGGGCGCCCGCCCTGGTGAGCGTGGGGCCCTCCGCGGCGGTGCGCCAGGCGCTCAACCGGATGAGCACCTGGGGCGTCAGCCAGATCCCCGTGCTGGACGGTCCCACGCCGGTCGGAGGGCTCATCGAATCCACCCTGATGACCCGCGCGCTGAGCCAGCCGGGCCTCCTCGACCGGCCGGTGCGGGAGGTCATGGAGCCGGCCTTCCCGGTCGTCGAGGCCTCCCAGCCGGCCGAGCACGTCGCCCCCATGCTCTCCCGGGAGAGCCCCGCGGCGCTGGTGGAGCGGGACGGCTCACTCGTCGGGATCGTGAGCCGCTACGACGTCCTCCAGCAGCTGCTCTCCGGTCGCTGAATGTCCGTCCGGGCCGGTCCCTGGCGGGTCACGGTCCTGACCGGCGGCACCTCGGTCGAGCGGGACGTGGCGATCGCGACCGCGGTCCAGGTGGTGGCCGCGCTCCGCAGCGCGGGCCACGCCGTCGCGGTGGTGGACACGGCCCGAGGCTACGTGCCCGAGGAGGACGAGCCCGCGCTCCTGAAGGGAGCCGTGGGCCAGGCCCCGCCCTCGGAGGCCCACCTGCGGGCGCTCGAGCGAGGGCTGTTGATCTCCGGGCTCGGCGATCTCCCGGTCGTCCGCCAGGCCGACGTGATCTTCCTGGCGCTCCACGGCGGCTGGGGGGAGGACGGCACGCTCCAGGCCCTGCTCGAGGTGATCGGGGTGCCCTACACCGGCAGCGGCCCCCTCGGAAGCGGCCTGGCCATGGACAAGGACATCTCCAAACGGCTCTTCGGACTGGCCGACATTCCGACGGCCGAGTGGCTGATGGCCCCGGTGGACTCGGCGGTCGTCGCGGAGCGGCTCGCCTGGCCGGTCGTGGTGAAGCCGTCCAAGCAGGGCTCCACCGTCGGGCTCACCGTGGTGCCGGCGCCGGCGCAGCTCCCCGGCGCGATCGAGCTGGCCTCCCGGTACGACGACGAGGTGATGGTCGAGGCCTTCGTCCCCGGCCGAGAGCTCACCGTGGGGGTGCTGGAAGACCGCGCGCTGGCGGTCGGGGAGATCATCCCGCAGCACGACGTGTTCGACTACGAGTGCAAGTACACACCAGGCATGTCCGAGGAGATCTTCCCGGCCGATCTCCCCGCAGAGGTGACGTCCGAGGCCCAGCGCCTGGCCCTCCTCGCGCACTCCGCCCTCAAGCTGCGCGGCTACTCCCGGACGGACTTTCGCTTGACACCCGGCGGGGAGCTTGTCTGTTTAGAGGTGAACACGCTTCCCGGCCTGACCGCCACGAGCCTGCTGCCGCAGGCCGCACGAGCCGTCGGGATTGACTTTCCGTCGCTCTGCGAGCGGATCTGCCGGGCCGCCATCGTCAGGAGCCGATAGGGTGAACGCCTTTTCCTATCCCCGCGTCACGCCATGGGTTTGGCGGCTGATCGTCGCCAACGCGGTGGCGCTGCTCCTGCTGTTGACGCTCTTCCCGTCCCTCCAGGGCGCCCTCGCGTTCTACCCGGCGCCGGCCGCGGCCGTCCGGGCCCCCTGGACCTTCGTCACCTACATGTTCGTCCACGCGGGGCTGCTCCACCTCGCGTTCAACATGCTGCTGCTCTACTTCCTGGGCTCCGAAGTGGAGCGCCGGATGGGTGGCCGGCAGTTCCTGCTCTTCTATACCTACTGCGGCGTGGGCGGAGCGGTGCTCTCCCTCGCGCTCGCGGCCATCGCCCCGGGGCCGATCGTCGGCGCGTCCGCCGCCGTGCTGGGCGTCGCGGTCGCCTTCGCGCTGTACGCCCCGGACGCGGAGATGGTCATCTTCCCGCTCCCCTTCCCGATCAAGGCCCGCACCTTCGTGATCGCCATCCTGGCGATCGACGTCGTCGCGGCGCTGCTCTTCCCCAACGACGGTGTGGCCCACATCGCCCACCTCGGGGGTGCGCTGTTCGGCTACCTCTACTTCCGGATCCAGGTGCTCGCCCGGCGGGGCCCCGCCCCGGCCGGCCGCCAGGTGGAGCGCGCCATCCTGGTCCCGTCCGGCTCCCGCGAGACCGGGCGCCCCTCGCCCGCCCCTCCGGCCCCGGCGCCCCGGCGCCGGCGCTCCGAGCCCGACGCGATGACGGTCGAGATGGACCGAGTGCTCGACAAGATCAGCGAGCAGGGCATGGGCAGCCTCACCGCCGAGGAACGGCACTTCCTGCAGGAGATGTCCAAGCGGAAGAAGGACGAGCTCCACTGAGACTCGGTGGGAGCGTGTCCGCGGCTGTCAAGCCCGCTTGACCGGCCCGGCCGTTTGTTTCTATAGTGGCGCGTGCTCATCAACCTCGTCCCTGAGTTCCTGTCCCTCCTCGACGCCCCGGACCCGGTCGCGGCGTACCACGACTACCTCGACGCCCACCGCCCCGTCCTCTCCGCCTACTGGCGCAACTACGTGCTCGACCCGGACGGCCCCCATGCCGAGGCCGTCATCCGCCGCACCGTCGCCGCGGACCGCAGCGATCTCCAGGCCCTGCTCGTCTCGATGGACGTGGAGCGGCTGGTCGAGGCGGCGCTCGCGACCGCAGAGGACCTCCTGGGCGTGGACCGGCCGACCGACCTGTATCTGATGATCGGGGTCGGCGCCGCCAACGCCGGAGAGCTGGTCGTGGACGGGCGGGGGATCGCGTTTCTCTGCCTGGAGCACTTCACCGGCCGGGCCAATCCGGAGACCTTCGGCCTGGGCCTCTCCCCCTCGGCCATGACCCTCTGGGTCGGCCACGAGATCGCCCACACGGTGCGCTACACGTCGCCGGCGAGCGACAGCGAGATGCGGCGCCTCGTGGCGGAGGCCGGAGGGCAGTACGATTACTGGAGCACCGGCAGCCGCGCCTCGCTGCGCGAGCTCCTGCTCAACGAAGGGCTCGCCGTCCATGCCGCGCGGGCCGTCGCCCCGGGATTCGATCCGCCGGAGTACTTCGGGTACAGCGGTCGGCAGTACCGCCGGCTCCGCGAGCTGGAGGCGTTCCTCCGCCGCGCGGTCGAGCCGGACCTCGATCGCTCGGGGCTCGGCCTTCGTCTCCGGTATCTCATGGGGGGGACCGCGCCGTCCGCCCGGCTCGTCTCCGGACGGGTGGTTCCCGAGCGTGCCGGCTACTACCTGGGGTACCGGATGGCCGAGGCCCTGGTGGGAAGTCGCGGCATCGGCGAGGCGCTCCGGGCGCCGGCGGAGGCTCTGCGGGCCGCCGAGGAGGCGGAGCGAGGCATCCAAACCGCGTGACCCCGAGGGCCCCATGGCCGACCAGCCGACGCCGATCACCATCAAGCCCCGCGGCACCATCGTGATCGAAGGCCCGGTCGTGATCCGGGACGCCGAAGGCAACGAGATCCCGCAGCCTCCCGCCAAGCACCCGGGCATCGTGAAGCTCTGCGGCTGCGGGCGATCGGCCACCCGTCCGTTCTGCGACGGCAGCCACAAGCGCCCCGACCCTCCGATGCCCTGACCGGCGGCGCCGATCGCGGGCGCCCAGACCGCCGCGCTACTTCCCCACGCAGAAGCTCGCAAACAACCGGTCCAGCACCGCTTCCACGTCCACCGTGCCCACCAGCTCCTCGAGGACACGGGCCGCCTCCTGGAGGTGGTGGGCGGCGAGCACCGCGTCGCCCCGCGGACCGGCTTCTCCAACGGCCAGGACCACCGCGTCCCGGGCCCGCGCCAGCGCCAGCCGGTGCCGCTCGCGGGTGAGCGCTGGCTCCAGACGTGCCTGGGGCTGCCCGGCGGCGAACACCCGGGCAACGGCTTCGCGGCGGATCGCGTCGAGCCCGGCACCGGTCACGCTCGAGACTGCGACCCCTTCACCATCCCCACCCCCATCGCCTGCCAGGTCCGCCTTCGTCCGGGCGACCAGCACCGGGCACCCGGCGCTCTCGGCCAGGCGTCGCTCGTCCGGGTCGAGCGCCCGTCCCGCCTCCACGCAGAGCAGGACCAGATCCGCGGACGCCAGGTAGCGATGGCTCACCTCGATGCCGAGGCGCTCGATCGGGTGGTCGGAGGCGTGCAGGCCTGCGGTGTCCACCAGACGCACCGGCCATCCGCCGAACTCGGTCGCCGCCTCGATCGCGTCCCGGGTGGTGCCCGGCGTCTCGGTCACGATCGCGCGGTCCGCGCCGAGCAGCGCATTGA
Source organism: Gemmatimonadales bacterium (assembly GCA_041607595.1). GTDB lineage: Bacteria > Gemmatimonadota > Gemmatimonadetes > Gemmatimonadales > GWC2-71-9 > JBFIUJ01. Next base: position 4,189 of record JBFIUJ010000198.1, read on the forward strand.
ACAGGGAGGACTTGCCGGCGTTGGGCCGGCCGGCCAGGACCATGAGGGCCCCGGCCCGGAGCCGCTCGCCGGCCGGCGCCGTGGCCAGGAGCGCCTCCAGTCGGTCGCGCAGCTCCGCCAGCCGCGCCGTCACGCGCTCGGGGGGGAGGGGCCCGTCGTCCTCCTCGGGGAAATCGATGTCGTAGGAGAGGAGCGCGAGGGCGCCGAGCAGGTCTTCGCGCAGCGCCGCCAAGCGGCGGGAGAGGCCGCCCTCGAGCTGGTGCACCGCCGCCCGGGCCTGGATCGGCGCGGTGGCGTCGATCAGGTCCCCGACGGCCTCGGCCTGGATCAGGTCCAGTTTTCCGTTGAGGACCGCTCGCCGGGTGAACTCGCCGGGCGCGGCCGGGCGGGCGCCGGCGGCATGGAGCGCCGTGAGCAGCGCCGTGGCGACGGCCACGCCGCCGTGGCAGGAGAGCTCGACCAGGTCCTCGCCGGTGTAGCTCTGCGGGCCGAGGTAGACCACGTAGAGACCGCGATCGATCTCACCGCCCGTCTCGTCCAAGAACCGGGCCAGCCGGGTCTGACGCGCCGGCGTCGGTTGGAAGCCCCGCACCACCCGCCCGGCGACGTCGAGCGCGCCGCGCCCGCTCACCCGGATCACCGCGAGCGCCGCCCGGCCCGGGGCGGTGGACAGCGCCGCGATCGGGTCGCTCAGCATGGGCCCGTCGCTAGGCCGAGCCCCCGTCCCCGTGGCTCACGACTTCTTCTCGGTCGGGAGGGGCGCCGTCTTCAGTCGCTCGTGGGCGATCATCCATTGTTGTGGGATGCTGGCGATGTTGCTCACCGCGTAGTACAGATTGAGCCCCGAAGCGAAGTTCAGGAAGAGCACCGTCATCATCACCGGCATCACGTACAGCATCAGCTTCATCTGCGGGTTCGGCGCGATGCCGATCTGACCCACCTTGCTGAGCACGTACATGGAGCCGCCCATCACCACCGGGATGATGTAGAGCGGGTCCGGCCGCGAGAGGTCAGGCAGCCAGAGGAACTCGGCGCCGCGCAGCTCGATCGTATTGAGGAAGACGAAGAACAGCGCGAACAAGACCGGCATCGGCAGCAGCATGGGCCAGCAGCCGCCGAACGGATTGACGTTGTGCTCCTTGTAGAGCTTGAACATCTCCTGCTGCAGCTTCTGCGGGTCCCCCTTGTGCCGGTCCTGGATGTCCTTCATCAGGGGTTGCACGGCCTGCATCCGGATGCTGGCCCGCATGGCCTTCTGATTGAGGGGCCAGAGCACTACCCGCACCATGATGCCGAAGACCACGAGCACCATGCCGTAGGCCAGATGCAGGTTCTCGTGCATCCAGACCAGCAGCCAGCGGACGCCGACGGCCACGGGCCGGATGATCGTGCGGAAGCCGGGCCACCCATACGGGTTCACGTCGTCGAAGTCGTTCCCGAGCGCGGCGAGCCGGGGGAACTCCATCGGCCCGGCGTACACCAGGTACTGGAACGCGCCGTCGGCCGAGACGGGGAGGCTGACCCAGATGGAGGCCCGGACCGGATCCTCGCCCGCGGGGTCGGCGGGCGGCGTGGCGGTGAGGCCGCTGAAGCGGCGCTCGGTCTCCGTGTTGAGGATGCCGGCCACGAAGTACTTCGACTTCACGGCCACCCAGTCGAAGGGGCCGCTCACGGTCTCGGTCTCGCCGGGCTCCAGGCTC
>JBFIUJ010000199.1:0-5885 GCA_041607595.1 Gemmatimonadales bacterium
CGAGCGGACGATAGGGTTGCAGAGCCGGCTCCGGCCGGCCGACACCAGCCCTCTTGATCGTTACGCACCCCCCGGAATCGCGGTTTCACCCGCCGGGGTGCGACCCCCCGTCCCGGGCGCGCATCCCAGCAAGTGACCCGACGAGCCCGGCGCGATGGTGATGCTCTCCACGGAAGCCACGACCATGATCTTCCTCGTCTTCGACGAGCGCGGCCGGCCACTCGGCCGAGTCGAGCGCCCCGCCGGGACGCGGGTCCTCGGCCGAGCCGAGGGCACCGTCCTGCTGCTGAGACACGCGCCGCCCATGACTCGACCCGGTCCGGACGCCGGCCCGTGAGCCCTGTGGACCGGACGTCGCCCCATCGCCACCTTTTCGGACTCTCGAATCTCGACTCTCGACTCTCGACTCTCGACTTTAGACTCTCGACTCTCGACTCTCGACTCCCAAAGGAGCCTTCGATGCGATCCGGTGCCATCCTCGTTTCCACCCTCGCGCTGGCCGCCGCCCCGGCCCTCGTGGCCCAAGTCCCGACCCAGACCCTCGCGAAGGCCGAGGCGGAGCTGGCCGAGCCCTTCAGTCAGGTAGGGGGCATCCGGGAGCAGGCCGGAGGAAAGGTGCTCGTGTCCGACCGGCGGGAACGGCTGGTCCACCTGGGGGACTTCGCCAGGGGGACCGTCGCCGCGGTCGGGCGCAACGGCGCCGGGCCCGGCGAGTACGACTTCCCCGGCCCGCTCTTCGCCCTCCCCGGAGACAGCACCCTCCTCTTCGACATCGGGAACAGCAGGTTCCTGACCATCACCCCGGACGGCAAGCCGGGCGACACCTTCCGGCCGGACTTCGGCGAGGGCGGAGGGCCGATGAGCTTCCTCCGGGCGCCGGACGGGGCGGACGCGAAGGGGAGGCTGTACTTCCTGGGGCGCCCGATCGCCGAGGGACCCGACGGTCGCCTGGTACCGCAGGACTCGGCGCCGGTCTACCGGTACGACCGAGCCAGCAACAGGGTGGACACCCTGGGCTACATCAAGCTGGCCCCGCTCGACGTCAACCAGAGCGGCGGCGAGGGCCAGCGGAGCGTGATGATCCGGCAGACCCCGCTCGCCCCGCAGGATGCGTGGGGCGTGGCGCCGGACGGCCGGGTGGGCGTCGCGCGGGTTGCCACCAACCACGTGGAGTGGTGGGGCCCGACCGGCCGGGTGAAGGGTCCGGCCGTGCCCTACACGCCCATCAAGGTGACCGAAGGGGACAAGAAGGCCTGGGCCGAGCAGGCGATGCGAGGGGCCATCTCGATGGAGGTCAACAACGGGCGCCGGACCACGCGGCCCGCGACGCGCCCACCCAGCACCGAGGGGCTCAACTGGCCGGAGACCAAGCCGCCCTTCGCCGCGGGCGGCGTCGCGGTGACCCCGGAGGGAGAGCTCTGGCTCCTTCGCTCCCGTCCGGCCAGCGACCCGGTGCCGAGCTACGACGTCTTCGACGCCCAGGGCCGGGTGGTGAAGCGGGTGCTGCTGCCCAAGGGCACTCGGCTCGTGGGGTTCGGGAAGGGCACCGCCTATCTCGTCCGGGCGGACGACGACGGGCTCGAGTACCTGATGCGGTTCAAGCGGTAGGTGGGAATCGAGGGTGGAACGACGAAGGGCGAACGGTCACCGTTCGCCCTTCGTTCATGTGCCCGAGTCCGACGTCCCACCCCGCGCCGCCATCGAGCCCGTCGGGGTGCCCTTCCTACCGGATCCCCGCCGCGGTCTCCGGCTCCGGCACCTCCCAGTCCACCCGCTCGAGCGGGCGGGTCCGGGGCCACACCTCGTCCAGCGTGTCGCCGTCGTAGAGCCGGCCCTGCTTCATCACGTAGCGGACCGTGTTGGTGTTGCGGAGGCTCTCGAGCGGGTTCCCCCGGAGGACGACGAGGTCCGCCAGCTTCCCGGCCTCGATCGAGCCCAGCTCCTTGGCCAGCCCGATCGCCTCCGCCCCGTGCAGGGTGGCGGCCCGCAGCGCCTGGAGCGGAGTGAGCCCGCCGGCCGCCATCGCCCAGAGCTCCCAGTGGTACCCGAGCCCCTGCAGCTGGCCGTGGCTCCCCACCCCGACGCGTCCGCCGGCGTCCACCACCTGCTTCAGCCCTCGGCCGTGCTCTTCGAACACGTACTCCTCGTCCATGAACCAGCCGTCGTTGCGGCGGCGGGTCCGGGCGTCGAGGTCGCTGTGCGGCGTGAAGCGGCGCAGCTTCGCGTCCCCGTGGGGGTTCTCCTTGGCGAAGAAGTAGTTCTCCGAGAAGGGGCCGCCGTAGGAGACGAGCAGCGTCGGGGTGTAGGCGATGCCGGACTCCGCCGTCAGGACGGCGACGTCCTTGTAGATCGGGTAGACCGGGAGCGAGTGCTCCAGGCCGGGGTAGCCGTCCAGCATCAGGGTCATGTCGTACTTCATCATCAGGCCGCCCTCGGTCGTGGGCATCAGGCCCTGCTCCTTGGCCGCCATGATCACCCACTGCCGCTGCTGCCGGTTCCCGGCCATGTACATTTTGATCGTCTTGGTGTCGTAGTACTCGCTGTACCGCTTGAGCACGCTCCGGGCGTGGTCCAGGTCCTTGAGGGGATCCTCCACGTAATCGCCGAAGACGCCGGGCCCGGTGGAGTAGATCCGCGGACCCACCATCTGGCCGGCCTCGACCAGGTCGCCGTAGGTGATGACGTCGGTGCTCGAGGTCTGGGGATCCCGGGTCGTAGTGACGCCGTAGGCCAGGTTGGCGAGGTAGGTCCAGGCCTGGGACTTGTGGATTCCCCAGGAGGGCCGCATGTGGGCGTGGGTGTCCACGAAGCCGGGGACGATCGTCGAGCCGGCCACGTCCATCACCCGGGCGTCCGAGGGGAACGGCACCTGGCCCCGGGCGCCGACCCCGACGATCCTGGCGTCCCGCACCACCAGGTCCGCGTCCGCGATCACCTCGTCGCCCACCATGGTGACGACCCGCGCGCCCCGCAGCACGACCGTCCCGCGCGGGATGTCCCGCGCCGCCCGCACGATCACCCGGTGCTCGGCGGGCTCGTAGCCCTTCTCCTTCTTCTCGGCCGCCTTGGCCGAATCCGCCTTGGCGGAGTCCGGTGTCGCCGCCTTGGCCGTGTCCGCGCCCGCCGCCTTCAGCGAGTCGGCCCGGGCCTTCTTGGCCGCCGCCTCCGCCTTCTTGGCCGCGGCGACGCTGTCCTCGAACGCCTTGGCCCGATCGAGGTCGTAGACGAAGTGCGCGTTGCCGATGGACCAATGGATCCGGCGCCCGCTGGCGCTCCAGGCGGGGAACTGCCCGCCCACCACCGTGAGCTTGCGTACCGGGAACGCGGTGCTCGACGGGTCCGCGACCGACACGGTCGGGGTCTCGCCGCCCACCCAGGGGACCGTCACCGCGTAGAGGTCGTGGTTCACTTGGGCCACGGCCCAGTCGCCCGCCGGGGCCATGAGCGTGAGCGAGGCGGCGTTCGGGTTCTGCTGCCCCGGCCGCTTGTTGCCCACCACCTTGAGGTGCTCCTTCTCGTCGCTCCCGTCCCAGCGGATCGAGAGCAGCCCCTTCTGGTTGTGGTGGAGCCAGATCCGCTCGGGATCGCGGGTGAAGTGCGGCGAGCTCCGGCCGTCGGTCGGGGCGATCGCGGTGACCGCGCCGCCCGCAGCCGGGACCCAGGCGAGGTCGTCCGCGGCGCCCGGCGCGATCGGGCCGGTCGCCTCCTGGTAGGCGCGCGCGGGCCCCCGCACCAGCGCGATCCGGTCTCCCTTGGGCGACCAGGTGGGCTGCTGGTAGGTGGCGGGAACGCGGGTGAGCTGCAGCGGCGCGCCGCGGCCGTCTGCCCGCACCTTCATCAGGTGGCCGCCCTGGGGCGTCCAGGTCACGTAGGCGATCCACTGTCCGTCCGGCGACCAGTCGGGGTGGGCCTCGATCGTGTTGGCGGCGGTCACCCGCCGAGGCTGGCCGCCCGGGTAGTCCATCACGTAGAGCCGGTCGAGCGCCACGAAGGCGAGGCGCCTGCCGTCCGGCGAGGGGTCAGCGTCCCGGATCTGCCGCACGGTGAACTGGGCCGAGTCGCCGATGACGTAGTCGAACGCGAGCTTGGGCCCGATCGCGAGCTCGGCCTCGACCGTGAACGGCACCGCGATCGGGGCCGAGCCGTCCACCGGGATCCGCCAGATCTTCCCGCCGTAGGAGGCCACCAGCTCCTTCGAGTCCGGCGCGAAGGCCATGCCGGGCAGTACGTCCCGGTCCGCGATGGACTCCTGCTCGTCCCGCTGCACCGGATAGGCCAGCCAGCGCTCGTCCCCGGTGGAGAGGTCGCGGAGCCGGAGCCCGGTCTGGTCCTCGTGCCGGGTCCCGTAGGCGAGCCAGCGCCCGTCGGCCGAGAGCGTGGGCCGGAACGCGGAGCCGTAGCGGCTGGTGCGGGCGTAGTCCTGGCCGGTCTCCCGGTCGTAGACGCCGAGCTGGTATTGGGGGAGCCGAGCGTTGTAGTCCCAGCTGTTGGTGCGCCGGGCGTACCAGACGTGGCGCCCGTCGGGCGAGACCGCGGCGCCCACGGTCTTCAGGTTCGGCGGCTCCTTGTGCAGCTGCACCCCGCTGCCCCCGTCCACGTGGCCCATCCAGAGCCGCACCGCGCCGAGCCGGGTCTCGCCCTTCGAGGCCACGACGTACTTGCCGTCGGGCGTCCAGTCGGGAGACATCCAGAAGTTGCCGTTCCCCTTGGTGACCTGGGCGGTGTCCTTGCTCGCGAGGTCCAGGGTCCAGAGGTTGTCGCCCCCGCTCCGGTCGGAGACGAAGAGCACCTTGGTGCCGTCCGGGCTGTAGCGCGGCTGTCCGTCGAACGCGATTCCGCTGGTGAGCGGGGTCGCCGTGCCGCCGGTGATGGGCACGGTGTAGAGGTCGCCCAGGAGATCGAACAGCACCGTCTTCCCGTCCGGGCTCACGTCCACCGAGATCCAGGTGCCCTCGTCGGTCGAGATCTTGATCGTGCGTGTGGTCTCGAGCGGGAGTGGCTTCTTGTCCTTCTTGGCGGAATCGGCCTTCGCGTCCTGGCCCACCGCCGCGGTCGAGGCGAGTAGGACGAGAGCGATGGTGGCTGCGAGGGACGGCAGACGGACTGCGGGACGCATCGGGGGTGCCTCCGCGGCTCTGGGTCGTGCGATGGGGGTGTGGGCTCCCGCCGAAGGTGCTCCTCCGCGGGAGGGGATAAGATGCCTCGACTCTCGCCGTCGCGCGAGTGCCGGGCCGAGGGAAACCCGAGACACGCGCGGGCGTAGGGACCTTATGGCCCCCGGCTCCGCCGGCGCGCGGCCCCCGATCGCACGTCCCCTCGCTTCATCCAAGGGAGCAGATCCAATGCCTCGTCCTTCGTCACGCCTTGGAACGCCCCGGGCGCTCGCGGCTCTTGCTCTTCTGCTCGCCGCCCCCGCCACTCTCCATGCCCAGACCGCACCCGCCCCGCTGGGCGACCGAGTCCGCACCGTCACGGACACCCTGATCGGCGCCGTCGGCGGCGTGGCGGTGGACCGCCTGGGCAGCATCTACGTCGCGGACTTCGGCGAGCGGGTCTACAAGGTGGAGCCAGACGGGCGGGTGCGCGTGTTCGCCACCGGCCTCTACGGCGCGTCCGGCAACGCGATCGATTCGCGCGGCAACCTGATCCAGTCGAGCTTCTCCGGGAACTTCATCTCCCGGATCGATCGGCAGGGCACGGCCGAGATCGTGGCCGAAGGGCTCGCCGGCCCCGTGGGGGTCGCGGTGGGGCCGGGCGACACCCTCACCGTCTGCAACTGCCAGGGCAACACCCTGAGCCGGATCACCCCCTCCGGTCAGGTCACCGAGTTCCTGAAGAGCGACCTGCTCAACTGCCCGAACGGGATCTCCCGCGCGCCGAACGGC
>JBFIUJ010000200.1:0-5802 GCA_041607595.1 Gemmatimonadales bacterium
ACGCCATCGCCGTCCGGCGCGGCACCGCCGACTCGCTCGGCCTGGGCACCCTGAGCGACCTCGCCCGCGAAGCCGGGAGGCTTCGCGCCGGCCTCAGCCCCGATTTCCTGGGCCGCGCCGACGGGCTCCCCGGCCTCGCGCGGACCTACGACCTCCGTTTCCGCGAAGTGAAGGCGCTGCTTCCCGCCGTGAAGTACCGGGCCCTGGCTTCAGGCGGGGTGGACGTCATCGACGGGTATTCCACCGACGGTCTCATCGCGCGGTACGACCTGGTTGTCCTGCAGGACGACCGCCGTTTCTTCCCCCCCTACGAGGCGGCGGCGCTCGTCTCGGCGGAGCTCGCCGCCCGGTCGCCCGGGGCGGTGCTCGTCCTGACCGAGCTGAGCGGACGGCTCGACGCGGCGCGGATGCGGGCGCTCAACCGGCGCGTGGAGGTGGAGGGCGAGCCGATCGCCGCCGTCGCCACGGACGCGCTCCGTGCCCTGGACCTCCTGGGCGCGTCCGTCGAGCCCGTTCGTGCGGACCGGCGTCTCGGGCTCTGGGCCTATCTCTGGAGCGAGCGCCGCACCCTCGGGGGCCTGGCCGTGCGGCACCTGGTCTTGGTCGGGATCTCGCTCGCGGCCGCCGTCGTGGTGGCCGTGCCGCTGGGCCTGCTGCTCGAGCGCCATCGCGCACGGGCCGAGGCGGTGATCCGTGCGGTCGGGATGTTGCAGACCGTCCCGAGCATCGCCCTCCTGGCCTTCATGATCCCGCTATTGGGGATCGGGGTGGTGCCGGCCCTGGTGGCCCTGTTCCTGTACTCCCTCTTCCCCATCCTCCGCAACACCTATTCCGGGGTCCGCGAGGCCGACCCCTCCGCGGTGTCCGCCGCGCTCGCCCTGGGCATGACCCCGGTCCAGGCGCTGCGGTACGTGCGCTTGCCGCTCGCGGCGCCGATCATCATGGCCGGGATCCGGACGGCGGCGGTGATCACCGTGGGCACGGCGACCCTCGCCGCGTTCATCGGCGCGGGCGGGCTCGGCGATCCGATCGTGGCCGGCCTCGCCCTTACCGACACGAGGCTGATCCTGTCCGGCGCGCTTCCGGCGGCCCTGCTGGCCCTCTTGGTGGATGGAGGCCTCGCCCTCGCCGAGCGCCTCGTCGCCCCCACCCGTTAGGCCCAGAGGGTGTTCCCGGTCACATCGCCCACCTCGGCCCCCGGTGTTACCATTGAGGGTGTCGCCGGGCCGGCCACGCCAACTGGGCGGTCCGGCCCCTCGGTTCCTCACTGGCGGAAGGAAGACAGGGATGCGCTTCACGCGCGTCGGGCCGTGGCTCACGCTGGCCATCGTCGCGATCCTCGCCACGCCCGCGGTCGCGCAGCAGCGCGCGCTGCCGCAGACTCGTCAGGGCTTCTGGCTCTCGTTCGGCTTCGGGATCGGCGCCACGAACGTGGACTGCCCGCTCTGTGCCGACGAGCGCAAGAGCGGGCTCACCGGATCGATCGCGGCGGGGGACGCGGTGTCACGGGCGCTCCTCCTCGGGGTCGAGCTGGACGGCTGGATCAAGAACGACGTCAACGCCGAGCGGACGATCGTGGCCGGCTTCGCCACGGCGACGCTCTATCCGATCGTGCATCGCGGCCTGTTCATCAAGGCGGGCGCGGGGCTCATGCGGGCCAAGGTCACCAGCGTGCTGGGGAGCGAGCTGAGCGGCACAGGGTTCGCCGGCCAGGTGGGGCTCGGGTACGATCTGCGCACCAGTCGCACGGTGTCGATGACGCCGTTCCTCAGCTACATGATGTCCCTCGATGCGGACTTGGAGTTCAACGGGGGACGGACGGGGGGCAGCCTCAATGCGGACATGCTGCAGTTGGGGGTGGGACTGACCTGGCACTGAGCCGGCCCGAGGCCAGGGCCGGCGTCGGAGGACGATGACGGTACTGCCGAGAAGCGCGGTGGCGCTGATGCTCCTCGCGGCCTGCCGCGGCGTCGCGGGCGGTGGTGCGGGGCTCGACCCGGATCCCGGGAGTCCCGATCCTCCGTCGGGCCAGGGGACGATCGAGGTCCGGACCGAGACACCGGAGCCCCGGCCGCTCCTCGAGTACACCGTCACCATCAGCAACGGCCAGCGCTCGGCGATCGGTCACAACGACTCCGTCGACTTCACGACCCGCCGGCTGGGCCTGCACGACGTGCTGCTGGCGGTGCCCAGCCCCTGCGCGGTGCAGGGGGAGGCGCACCGGATCGTGGACGTCCCGATCCACCCGCCGGTCCGCGTTTTCTTCAGGGTCCGCTGCGGCCCCGCCCTGAGCGCCGGCGCCCTGCCCTAGCCGAACACCACCGGGTACAGCAGCAGCACCCCACCGACCACGACCACGATCGCGAGCAGGTCGAGCAGGACGCCCGCCCGGGCCATGTCCCGCACGCCCACCTGGCCCGAGCCGAAGACGATCGCGTTCGGCGGGGTCGCGATCGGGAGGGCGAAGCCCGTGGAGGCCGCCAGCGAGGCGACCAGCATGAGGGCCAGCGGCGGCAGCCCGACCGACGGCGCTAGGGCGAACGCCAGCGGCATCACCATCGCGGCGGTCGCGGTGTTGGAGGCGAGCTCGCTCAGCAGGAGCACCAGCGTCGCGATCCCCGCGTAGATCAGCGGGTCGGGAAGTGCGGCGAGCCCGCCCATCAGGTCGCCCAGCCAGACCGTCAGACCGGAGGCCTCCATGGCCGCCGCCAGCGAGATGCCGCCGCCGAAGAGGAGGAGCACGTCCCAGGGGATGCGGCGGGCCTCGGCCCAGGTGAGGAGCGGCCGCCGGCCGCCGTCGGCAGCGCCGCCGGTCACCACGAAGAGAACCACTGCGCCCAGGAGACCGACCGACGCATCGGAGATCTGGGGAGCCAGGTCGGTGAGCCCGGGGAGGCGAAGGACGCCGATGGCCTTCGGCTCCCGGAGCAGCCATCCCAACGCCGTCAGCCCGAAGACGATCAGCGTGCGCCGCTCCCCGCCGCGGAGTGGCCCGAGCGCTCGCCGCCGCTCGGAGAGCATCGCCCGGGCCTCCGAGGTGGATTCGACGTTCCCGCGGAAGAGCACTCCCACCAGGAGCCACCAGCAGAGCGGAAGCAACACCACCACGATCGGAAGGCCCACCATCATGAACGCGCCGAAGCCCACCGGGCGGTCGAGCAGCTCGGCCGCGGACGCCGCGAACAGCAGGTTGGGCGGCGTTCCGATCAGGGTGGCCATGCCGCCGATGGACGCCGCGTAGGCCACGCCCAGCATCAGGGCGGTGCGGGTCCGGGCCGGTCCCGCGCCCTCGCCCAGCAGGCCGCCGATCGCGATCGCGATGGGGTACATCATCGCCGCCGTGGCCGTGTTGGAGATCCACATCGACAGGAAGGCGGTGGCGAGCATGACGCCGAGCACGATTCGCCGCGCCCCGACCCCAACGGCGGCGACGAGCCCGTACGCCAGCCGGGCATGCGCCCGCCAGTACTCCAGCGCCGCCGCCAGCAGGAAGCCCGCGAGGAAGAGGAAGACCAGTTCGCTGGCGTAGGGCGCGGCGGCGTCTCGGGTGGACATGACGCCCAGCGTGGGGAAGAGGGCCAGCGGGAGGAGCGCCGTGACGGCGAGCGGGACGGCCTCGGTCAGCCACCACACCACCATCCACAGCGTGACGGCGAAGACCGGGCGGGCAGGGTCCGGAAGCGAGTCCGGCGCGGCCAGGATGCCCAGCAGGCACGCCGCGGGGCCGGCGGCGAGGACGAAGCGGCGCGGCCAGCGCGGGAGGGCGGTCATCCGAGCAGGGAAGGGGCCGCGCCGGCTCGCGCCGCGGCCGGCGGCCTCAGCCCATGTTCTCGATCATGGCCTTCGCGAACTCGCTCGTCTTGAGGAGGGTCGCCCCGTCCATCAGCCGCTCGAAGTCGTAGGTCACCCGCTTCTGGGTGATGGTGCGCTCGAGCGACGAGACGACCAGGTCCGCCGCCTCGTTCCAGCCCAGATAGCGGAACATCATCTCGCCGGAGAGGATCACCGAGCCGGGGTTGACCTTGTCCTGTCCCGCGTACTTCGGGGCCGTCCCGTGGGTGGCCTCGAAGATGGCGTGGCCGCTCTCGTAGTTGATGTTGGCGCCCGGCGCGATCCCGATGCCCCCGACCTGGGCCGCCAGGGCGTCGGAGATGTAGTCTCCGTTCAGGTTCATCGTCGCGATCACGTCGTATTCGGCCGGCCGCGTCAGGATCTGCTGGAGGAAGGCGTCCGCGATCACGTCCTTGATCACCAGGCCGCTGGGCAGGCGGCACCAGGGTCCGCCGTCGATCGGCTGCGCCTGGTACTCCCGTTGGGCGAGGGCGTACCCCCAGTCGCGGAAGGCGCCCTCGGTGAACTTCATGATGTTGCCCTTGTGGACCAGCGTGACGCTCTTGCGGCCCTGGGCCAGCGCGTACTCGATCGCGGAGCGGATGAGCCGCGTGCTCCCCTCCTCGGAGATCGGCTTGATGCCGATGCCGCTCGTCTCCGGGAACCTGATGGTGGTGGCCCCCATTTCCCCTTGGAGGAAGCCGATCAGCCGCTCGGCCTCGGGGCTCTGCGCGCGGTACTCGATCCCGGCGTAGATGTCCTCGGTGTTCTCCCGGAAGATCACCATGTCCACGGCCTCTGGGGTCTTCACCGGCGACGGCACGCCCGCGAAGTAGCGGACCGGGCGGACGCAGGCGTACAGATCCAGCTTCTGCCGGAGTGCCACGTTGAGGGAGCGGAAGCCGCCGCCCACGGGCGTGGTGAGGGGGCCCTTGATCGCCACCAGGTGATGGTCGATCGCGCGGAGTGTGTCGTCGGGAAGCCAGCTGTCCAGCTGGTTCTTGGCCTTTTCGCCCGCGAAGACCTCGAACCACACGATGCGCCGCTTCTTGCCGTAGGCCCGGGCCACCGCCGCGTCGAACACCGTCCGGGAGGCCCGCCAGATGTCGGGACCGGTCCCGTCGCCTTCGATGTAGGGAATCACCGGGACATCCGGGACCAGCAGGCGGCCCTCCCGCATCGCGAGGGCGTCGCCCTCGGAAGGCACGGTGAGCGAGTCGTAGGCCGGGGCGGTGGACGATGGCATGGTGGGCTCGGGCATGAAAATTGAGTGGTGGTTGGCGACGCTGCGCCCTAATATAGTCGCCCGCTCCCGTCCTCTGCACCGGCACCGCCCGGGATTGGCCCGCATGCACGATGCCGCACTCGCCGCGGAAGCGGCCTCCCTGATCCACGAGGTGTTCGACTCCTACCACGCGCAGTTCCGCCTGGTCACCCGGCGGGCCCGGGCCCGGTTCGCACGGTGGGACTGGAGCGGGGCCCAGCTGGATGCGGCGGAGCGGCTCACCCTCTACGCCCAGTTCACCGCGTGGATCGTGCGAGACCTGCACCGCCTGCTGGGCCCGCGCGTCGAAGACCGAGACCTGTGGACCAGGATGAAGCCGGCGTATGACGCGCTCGTGGACCGTCGGGACGACGCCGAGCTCGGCCGCACCTTCTTCAACTCGGTCACCCGCCGGGTGCTCACCACCGTGGGCGTGGACCGCCGCGTGGAGTTCACCGCGGCGGACTTCGATCGGGAGCCACCCGGGGCCCGCGAGCCGGTCCACCGGACCTACGCGGTGGGTGGGGCGCTCGGCGCCGCCATGCGCCAGGTGCTGGCCGAGCTGGATCTGGAGATCCCCCTGCGGAACACGGCGGAGGACGCGGACTTGGTGACGGCGGCGGTGGAGCGGCATCTGCGCGAGCATGCCCCCGGCCGCCGCCTCGCCGCGGTGGAGCTGCTGCCCCATCTGTTCTACCGCAACAAGG
>JBFIUJ010000201.1:0-5802 GCA_041607595.1 Gemmatimonadales bacterium
ACGCCCGAGCCATCCCTCTGGCACGCGACATACTCCTTGGCGACGAGGTTCATGCCGTCCATCAGTGACGAGACGACGCAGACGTCGGCCGCCTCATAGCACGCGGCGAGCCCCGCGGCATCGAGGTTGGTCCGCTGGAGGTGGACCGGCACCCACCCCTTCCGCCCGAAGCGCTGGTTGATGGCCTCGACCGCGGCCACCACCCGGCGCTCGAGGGCGCGGTAGGCGGGGATTTCCGACCGCGAGGCCGGGGCAATCTGGAGGTAGGCGATCCGGCCGCCTAGGTCGGGGTGCAGCTCGAGCATGGCGGCGAACGCCTCCAGACGGCGCGGAATCCCCTTGGTGTAATCCATGCGGTCCACCCCCAGGAAGAGATGTCCCTTCTGGGGAAGGAGCCGGCGCCGGAGGGCACGCGCCTCGGCCTGGACCTCCGGACGCGCGGCCAAGCGCTCGAAGGCGGCGACGTCGATCGAGATGGGGTAGGCCCGCACCAGCGTGGTGCGGTTGCGATGGCGGACGCTGGCGCGACGGTCGTTGACCTTGGCGCCGGGGACGAACGCCGCCACCGAGGCGAGGAAGTTGACCACGGCGCTCTCCGTCTGGAAGCCGAGCAGATGGTTGCCGAGCAGCCCGCGCACGAGCGCGGGGGCCACGGGCAGGGCGTCGAGCATCGCCGGGTGGGGCCAGGGGATGTGCCAGAATTGGTGGAGGCGGAGGCGTCGCTCCGATCGGAGCAGGGCGGGCACCTGGGCCAGGTGGTAGTCGTGCAGCCAGACCGTGGCCTTTTCCCCGCCGGCCTCTTGGGCCACGGCCTTGGCGAACTTCCGATTCACCCGCCGATACTCCTCCCACTGCCGAGGGTCGTAGGCGAAGTGCTCCAGCCGAAGGTGGCAGAGGGGCCACAGGCTCTCGTTGGCGAACCCGGTGTAGTAGCCCTGCACCTCATCGGTCGAGAGCCGCACCCGGCGCAGGCGATAGGAGGGTCGCTCCGGGGGCACCCGCACGCCGTCATCCCGGTCGGTCACCTCGAAGTCCGCGTTCCCGCTGCCCCAGGCAACCCAGGTGCCCCCCCTCCGGCGCATGAGGGGGTGGAGCGCCGAGACCAGGCCCCCGGCGGGGCGGGTGACCAGGACCTCCCCGTCCTCCCGGTAGTGTTCGAACGGCTCCCGGTTGCTGACGACGATGAGCCGCTCCGACCCTCCACCGCCACGGTGCGGTTCGCGAAGCATGCCGGTCAAGATAACGCGGGGACACCTTGCATCGGGTAACGGCGCCGCTCACCTTGGAGGCGACCCTTTCCCGGACCCCGCGATGCCCGTCCGCCCCCTCGCCGCCGCCGTGTTGGTCCTGGCGGCCTGCGCACCCCCCCCGGGGGCTCCGCTGCCCGAGCGCGGGGCCCTCCGGGCCGAGCTGGTCGCGCAGCTCGATCGGTCCGCCGAGGCCTGGACCCGGGGCGACCTCGAGGGGTTTCTCTCCGACTACGCGGCGGACAGCGCCACCAGCTTCGTGGCGGGGGGACGGGTGCACCGGGGGCTCGCCTGGATTCGCGACCACTACGCCCCGAGCTTCAGGCCGAACGCGCCGCGAGACCGCCTGCGGTTCGAGTCCTTCGAGGTCCGCCCGCTGGCGCCCACGCTGGCCCTGGTGACCGCCCGCTTCGTCCTGTCGCGGGGCGACTCCGTCACCGCGAGCGGCCCCTTCACGCTGGTGCTGGAGCGCCGCGCCCAGGAGTGGAAGATCCTCCACGACCACACCTCCAGTGATCCGCGCTAGCACCCTCCTCGCCGCGGGGCTGCTCGCGCTCGGCTGCGGGCGCTCGGAGCCCGCCCGGGTCGCCCTGATCGGCGCAACCGTGATGGACGGCACGGGAGCGGCACCGATCACCGACGCGGTGGTGTTGGTCCACGGCGCCACGATCGAAGCGGTCGGCACTCGGGAGCAGATTGGCGAGCTGCCGCGGGGGACCCGCGAGGTGGACGTGAGCGGGCGTTGGATCATCCCCGGCCTCATCGACGCGGACGCCCGGGCCACGCCCTGGGCCCTCGGCCGCTACCTGGCGTTCGGGATCACCGCGATCCGGGACGTGCACGGCCCGATCGACAGCGTGCTGGACCTGGCCACCCAGGTGAACCTCGGGGCCGTGTCCGGTCCGCGCGTCTTCAGCGGCGGCGCCATGATCGATGGAAACCCGCCGACCGACCCGGAGGCGCTGGGCGTGGAGAGCGGCCCCGAGGCCCGCCGGGCGGTGGACCGCCTCTCGGTGCTTGGCGCCCGCTTCTTCACCGCAGGGCCGCGCATCTCGCCCTCGCTGCTCCAGGCCATCACGGACGAGGCCGCGATCTTCGACCTTCCGGTCACCGCCCACCTGGGACTCACCGACGCGCTCAGCGCCGCCGGGATGGGGGTGCGGTCCATGGCCCACCTGAGCGGCATTCCCGAGGCGCTCCGGAGCCCGCAGGCCTCCGCGGCGGCGCACCGGGCCGGCTACTATGCGGGCTGGGGCTTCGCCGCGCGCGCGTGGGCCACCCTGGACTCCGCCGGCCTGGCTCGGGTGGCGGCACAGCTGCGCGACTCGGGGGTCGTCCTCGTCCCCACCCTCGCGCTCCACGAGCGCTACGGCAGCCTCGACCAACCGGAGGACCGCGCCGACCGGGACGTTCTCCCCGCGGCCGAGCGGGCGCGATGGTCCGCCGCCGATCTCCTGGCGCGGACCGGATGGACCCCGCGGGACCTGGCCATCTACCGACGCGGACGGGCGATGCAGGACCTGTTCGTGCGGGAGTATCACCGCGTCGGCGGTGTGGTGGTCGCCGGCAGTCACGCCCCGCGCGAGCTCATGGTGCCGGGGAGCAGCCTCCACGAGGAGTTGGCGCTCCTGGTCGGCGCCGGCCTCTCCCCCACGGAGGTCCTGATCGCCGCCACGGCCCAGGCCGCCGCCCTGCTGCAGGCCGACTCCCTGGGGCAAATCGCCCCGGGCAAGGTGGCCGACCTCGTCATCCTCGCGCGGGATCCGCTGGAGAACATCAAGAACACGAGGTCGGCGGAGGCGGTCATGGTTCGGGGCCGGATCCTGCCCGTCGATTCCCTCCGCCGCGCCTGGTAGTCGGTGACGTTCACCCGGATCTTCCTCGCCTGGGTGGCGGCTTCCCTGGTGCTGCTGGGCTGGGGCCTGCTGCGGGAGCGGGTCGCCGGGCGGGCCGCGGACTCCGGGGCCCGCTGGCAGAGGCCCGGTCCGCGGGTGTACCTTGGAGAGGCAACCCTGCTGGTCCTCCTCGCCGCGCTTTGGTTCGGCTCCCTGGGTCATGGGGGCTGGCTGCTCTTGTTCCTCTTGGTGGGCCTTCTCCTGGAATGGCGAGCCGTCTGGACCGAGGGGCGGGAGGCATGGAGCGCCGGACGCCGCTCCCTGGAGCTGGCCGGCGGCGCCGCGAGAACGATGCTGGTGGGAGGAGTGCTCTCTTGGATACTGCCGTAGTGAAGTCAAGCGCCGTGGAAGCCGCGATCGAGCGGCTGGCCACGTTCTTCCACACCCAGCAGACCCGCCAGGGGCTGCTGGCGCGGGCGGCCCTGGGGCGTTCGCTCCCCGAGGACGCGACCCAGCGAGCGCGCTTGATCCGTGAGATGCGGGCGGAGACCCGGATCGACGGCAGCCTGGGCGGGGCCGTCATGCCGACCATCTGGCGCGCCATCGAGCTGATGGACCTGGGGCACCAGGAGGATCAGGCCGGGACCCTCCGAGTCGTGGGCTGGGTGCTCAACCTCCAGGGGAAGCCCGGCGCCTACGGCGCGGGGTGCTCCGAGGCCCGGCACCGCCACCGGGTCTGCGAGCACTACATCGGCGGCTTCTTCTCGGCCGCGCCCCCGTCCCAGCGGGTCTCGCCGGTCAGCATGCCGAACGGCAAGGTCTTCCGCGCCGAGGCCGCCGCGCGCTTCGCGATCAGCTGCCTGGCCTTGCGGGCCGCGCTGAAGGCCGGCTTCGAGGGGAGGCCCCTGATCCAGCAGCACCTGGTCAGCCTGGTGATGCTGCGCGAGACCTGGACCGACTGGAGCGGCTACTTCACCCCCGACCTGATCGTGTCCGCGCTCCAGCCCCTTTCGCTGGCACCCCCGCCGCACCGCGCGGTGCTCCCCGGCCTCGCCGCGTTCGTGGCCGAGCACCAGGCGGAAGACGGGACGTGGCCGAACGCCGACCTCTTCCACACCCTGGAGGCGCTGCTCATGGCGGGGACTCCAGAGGCGCAGGCCGCCGTCCGCCGGGCGATGCCCGCCCTCCTCGCCCTCCAGCGGCCGGACGGCTCGTTCGGCGGCACCGCCCAGCAGGAGCGGGCCTGGATCGGCCTGCGCGCGCTCAGACTCGGCTGATCCCCCGACGCGACCGTTCGCCGGCCGGCCAGCGCGCCGGCCGTTCGCGTTTCCGCTTCCCGCCTCACCCGGCGGCCGCGGCGCGCCAGATCCACCACCCGCCCACGAACACCGCCCCGCCCCCCACCGCCATCCCGATCGCTCGGCCGACCGCCACGGACCGGTTGCCCATCCGGCGGGCCGCCGCCGCCGCGATCACCGCGAAGAGCGTCATCGCGGTCACCGTCCCGATCCCGAAGACCGCCAGGTAGGCCGCCCCGAGCCAGGGCCGCTCGAGCACGGTGAGCGGCACGAGCGCCACGACGCCACTGGTGCCGGCCAGGCCGTGGAGCAGGCCGACCGCCGTCACGTTCCGTCCGTGGCGGTGGGGGCGGTGCGCGGCATGGCCGGCCCCGTGACCGTGGGGATGCACCCCCAGGCCGTGCGAGTGCAGATGGAGATGGTCACCGTGCTCCTGGGGGCGGTGGAGGTGCAGTCGGGCGGCGCGCCGGAGCGCCCACACCCCGATCCCGATGAGCAACAGCCCCACACCGCCCTCGGCCAGCGCGTCGAGGTGCGCCGGCCAGCGGAGCCCGGAGACCACGGCGAGCGCCCCGAGCGCCATCACCGTCAGCCCGTGTCCCATCCCCCACCGGAGCCCGAAGCCGGCCGCGGTCCGGAGCGCCGGCCGATCGGTCACGAAGACCGATACGGCGAGCATGTGGTCCACCTCCAGGGCGTGCAGGAACCCAAACAAGGCGGCGGTCGCGAGTGGGGCGAGGTCTTGGGGCACGAGAGCTCCCTTGAGGCGCGGGCGGCGGCGGGGTAGCCTACGTCCCACGATGTCGTCACGTGCTCGTCTGGAGGCAGCATGAGTCAGTCCCCGCGGGACCAGCGGCCGCGCATCCGTCTCACGTCGTGGTCGCACGGCGCCGGTTGAGCCTGCAAGCTCGGCCCGAGCGAGCTGGCGCAGGTGCTGCGCCACGTCCCCATCCCGACCGATCCCCGGGTCCTCGTCGCCGCCTCGACCGCGGATGACGCGGCGGTCTTCCGGCTCGGCCCGGATCGGGCGCTCGTCGCCACGACCGACTTCTTCACCCCCATCGTGGACGACGCCCGGACCTGGGGGGCGATCGCCGCCGCCAACGCCTTGAGCGACGTCTATGCGATGGGCGCGGAGCCGCTCTTCGCGCTCAACCTGGTCGGGTGGCCCCGGGAGGGGCTCCCCCTCGAGCTCCTGGGCGAGGTGATGGCGGGCGCGGCCGAGGTGGCGGCCCGCGCGCGCTGCCCGATCGTCGGCGGCCATTCGATCGACGACGCCGAGCCGAAGTTCGGGATGGCGGTCGTGGGCGAGGCCCATCCGGATCGCCTGCTCACCAATGCGGCCGGGCGCGCGGGGGACGTGCTGGTGCTGACCAAGCCCCTGGGCACGGGCATCCTCAGCACGGCGCTCAAGCGGGACGC
>JBFIUJ010000202.1:0-5795 GCA_041607595.1 Gemmatimonadales bacterium
ACGCCGCCCAAGACCCAGGCGGCGCTCCTCGAGGCCATGCAGGAGCACCGGGTGACGGTCCAGGGTCGGACCTACGAGCTGGAGGAGCCGTTCTTCGTCTTCGCCACGCAGAATCCGATCGAGCTGGAAGGGACCTATCCGCTGCCGGAGGCGCAGCTGGACCGGTTCATGTTCAACATCGTGATCGACTACCTGCCCGAGCCGGATGAGCTGGCGGTGGTGCGGGCGACCACCACGGTGCAGGACGTCCGGCTCGCGCACGTGGTGACCGGGCCGGACATCGTCGCCTTCCAGCGCCTGGTGCGGATGGTGCCCGTCGCGGACCCGGTGCTCGAGTATGCCGTGCGCCTCGTCCGCGCGAGCCGCCCGGCCGAGCCCGGCGCCCCCGACTTCATCCGGGAGTGGGTGTCGTACGGTGCGAGCCTGCGGGCGGCCCAGTACCTGATCTTGGGCGGGAAGGCGCGGGCCCTGGTGCACGGACGGTACCACGTCACCTACGAGGACGTGCGCGCGCTCGTCCACCCGGTGATGCGGCACCGGATCCTCACGTCGTTCCACGCGGAGTCCGAGCGGATCACCACCGATCACCTGGTGGACCAGCTGCTCGAGCACGTCGCGCCGCCGTCGTCGGGCCTGTGACCGTCACACGTTTCCTGGACCCCGCCACCCTGGGCCGGATCGCCAATCTGGAGCTCCTGGCCCGGACCGTGGTGGACGGGTTCATCAGCGGGCTCCACCAGGCGCCCCATCTCGGCGTGTCGATCGACTTCGCCGAGCATCGGCCCTACATGCCGGGAGACGACGTTCGCCGTATCGACTGGCGGGTGTTCGGCCGCACGGACCGGCTCTACCTGAAGGAGTACGAGGCGGACACCAACGCCAACTTCTGCGTGCTCCTGGACGTCTCCCGCTCGATGGACTACGGGAGCCGCGGCATCACCAAGCTGGAGTACGGCCGCTATCTGGCGGCCTGTCTCTCCTACCTCTCCCGGCGGCAGCGCGACCGGGTCGGGCTGTTCACCTTCGACGCCGCGATCCAGGAGCGCGTCCCGCCGTCCGCCCGCCACCTCGAGGCCGTGCTCCACGCCCTCGACCGGGCCCGCGTGGGCTCGGCCGGCGCGTTGGAACCGCCCCTGCGGCGCGTCGCTGAGAGCCTGCGGCGCCGAAGCCTGCTCCTCGTGATCTCCGACCTCTACGACCCGCCGGAGGAGACCCTGCGGGCCGTCACTCACCTCCGCGCCAAGGGCAGCGACGTGATCGTCTTCCAGGTGCTCGATCCCGCGGAGATCGAGTTCCCCTTCGAGGCGCCGTCCCAGTTCGAGGACCTGGAGACCGGCGAGCGGTGGTCGGTGGTCCCGGACCGGGTCCGCGCCGACTACCGGCGCGACCTCGGCGCGCACCTGGAGACGATCGCCCGGCTCATGGCCCGGGACCGGATCGACTACCGGCTCTGCCCCACCAGCGACCCGCTCGACCACGCGCTCTTCGACTACCTCTCGCGCCGGCACCGGCTGGCAAGGGTCCGCTGAGATGGGGTTCGCCTTCCTCCTGCCGCTCTTCCTGGCCGGACTCGCGGCGCTCGCGATTCCCGTCGCGATCCACCTGACCCAGCGTCCGCGGAGCGACGTGGTCCGGTTCCCGACGCTGCGGTTCCTTCGGCAGTCCCCCTTCCCGTCGGTGCGCCGCCAGCGCATTCGCGACTGGCCCCTCTTCGCGATCCGGGCGGCGGTGGTGGCGCTCCTGGCGCTGGCCTTCGCCCGTCCGTTCCTCCCGGACCGGACAGTCGCCGGGGCGTCTCCGGGCCGGGAGGTCGTGATCCTCCTCGACCGTTCCTTCAGCATGGGGGCCGCCGGGCGCTGGTCCCGGGCGACGGACGCGGCCCGCGAGGTGGTGCGGGGACTCGGCCCTGAGGACCGCGCCACGGTGGTCGTCTTCGACGACGCGGCCGAGGCGGCCACGGCGCCGGGCGCCCCGCCGGCCGCCCTCCTGGCGGCGATCGATTCGGCGTCGCCGGGCGCGGGGCGCACCCGCTACGAGCCCGCCATCACCCTGGCGGCCAGGCTCCTGGGCGATTCGCCGCTCCCCGTGCGGGAAGCGATCCTGGTGAGCGACTTCCAGCGGGTCGGATGGGATCGCGCGCGCCGGATGCGATTGCCGCCGGGCGCCGTCCTGATCCCACGGGACGTCGGCGAAGAGCGGCCTGCGAACCTCGCGGTGGTCGAGGTACGAGAGCGCCGCAGCCAGGCGCAGGGAAGAGAGGCGATCTCGTTCAGCGCCCGGGTCGCCGGCGAGCCGGCGGCGACGGCGGGACGGCGCGCGACGCTCACCCTCGACGGGCGCGACCTCGAGACGATCCCGGTGGCGCTCGGGGGCGAAGGGTCGGCGGTCCTGTCGTTCCGACCGGTCCCGGTGCCCGCGCGGCCGGCGCGTGCCACCATCCGGCTCACGCCGGACGCGCTGCCGATGGACGACCAGTTCCACGTGGTGGTGACGCCGTCCGCGGCCGTCCCCGTCCTGCACCTGGTGCACCCCGCCCGACGGCCGGCGGACGGCGTCTATCTGCGGCAGGCGCTCGCGCTCGCCGCCGATCCTGCGGTGCGGGTCACGACCAAGCCGGTGACGCAGGCCACGGCCACCGACTTCACCGATCGGCCGCTCGTGATCCTGGAGGATGCGCCACTCCCCGAGGGCGCGGCCGGCCGGGCCCTTCGACGCGCGGTCGCCGACGGGGGCCGGCTGTGGGTGGTCCTGGGATCGAGGAGCGGCAGCGGGCCGGCGGACGACGACGGGCTCCTGCCCGGCACGTGGGGTGCCCCGGTGGACCGGTTGGAGCGCCGCGGCGCCACGATCGGCTGGCTCGAGCGGACCCATCCGGTGTTCGAAGTGTTCCGGGGCGAGCACGGCGGCGACCTCTCGGCGGCCCGGTTCTTCCGGTATCGGCGACTCGCGCTCGACTCCGCCGCCCACCCCCTCGCACGGTTCGACGACGGCGGCGTCGCGCTGGCCGAGCGGCGGGTGGGCCGAGGAGTCGTGCTCCTGTGGGCCAGCCCCTTCGACAATACGTGGAGCGATCTCCCGGTCCGTCCCATCTTCCTCCCCCTGGTGCATCAGGGGGTGCGATATCTCGCCGGCTCCGACCGCGGCGCGACCGGGAGGACCGTGGGGCAGGTCCTCGACCTGCTCGACCTCCTTGCCGGAGGCGATTCCGCCAGAGCGGACGAGGTGGTCGTGCAGCCCCCCTCGGGACGGCGCATCTCCCTGGACGTGGGTGGAGACGGACGCTACCTCCCGGTGAGGGAGGCGGGGTTCTATGCCTTCCGGAGCCTGGGCGGCGGAGAGGTCGGGCCCACGGTGGCGGCGAACGCGGACCGGGCCGAGTCCAACCTGGAGTCGTTTGCGGCGGACGACCTGGCGGCCGCCGTCCTCACGCCAGGCGGGCCCGCGCCGGGTGGCGGCGAGGGCCTCGCTCCGGAGCAGGTGGAACAGCGACAGGGGGCGTGGTGGTACCTACTCTTGGCCGTCCTGCTCCTGATGCTGGGTGAGACCGTGCTCGCCGGCCGACGCGCCACGCTCGGATCGCCGAGCCCGGCCCGAGGACTGGCCCTCGGAAGGGAGGAACGATGATGCCTCACGATGCGGCGGCCCCCACCGCACCGCTCGACGCGGTTCGGCGGAGCCTGCGGAACGGGCGGACCCGGTGGCGCCTTCGCGCCGCGGTGGTCGGGCTCGCGACGGCGGCCGGCGTCGGCCTCCTCCTGATCCTCTCCGCGACCTACGGGCTCGACGCCCTCCGGTTCGCCCCGGCGGCCATCGTCTGGCTTCGTCTCGCGGTCTACATCCTGTTGCTCGGCGCCATGGCGTGGTTCGTCGCCCGTCCCCTGGTCCGACGGCTTTCAGACGAGCGGGTGGCGCTCTATCTCGAAGAGCGGGAGCCCACCCTGGACGGCCATCTGGTGTCGGCCGTCGCGTGCGCGCGCTCCGCCGCCGGGCTCTCCCCGGCCTTGGCCGAGCGGCTCGTGTCCCGAGCCGCCGGCCGCTGCGCCGAGGTCGAGTACGGTCGCCGAGTCGAGCGGGATGCGCTGCGGCGGGCGTGGGGCGGGTTGGCGGGCGTCGGCGCCTTCGGCGCGCTGCTCTTCTTGGCCGGGCCGGGGTTCGTCCGGGACGGTGCGCCGCTGTTGCTGACCCCGTGGTCGGACCGCCCGGTGCCCTATGCCATCGAGGTAGCGCCCGGCAACGTCGTCCTGCCGAAGCGAGCGGACCTTCCGGTGCGTGCCCGGCTCCGGGGGTTCGACGCCGAGCGCGTCGAGCTGGCCGCGCGACGAGGGCAGGACGGCACGTGGCGCCGCTGGCCGATGATCGCGGGCGATTCGATCGGCCGCTTCGAGATCGTCCTCTTCGACCTGCAGGATTCCACCGAATACTACGTCGAGGCGGGCGGCCTCCGATCGCCGGTCTTTCGCGCGACGGTCCGGGACATGCCCTACGCCCGCCGGCTCGAGCACGACTACCGCTACCCGGCGTATACCGGGCTGCCCGTGCGCACGGTACAGGACGCGGGCGACATCGCGGCGCTGCGGGGCACGAGGGTGACCGTACGGATCTGGCCCACGGTGCCCGTCCCCGGCGGCGCGATCCTGGTCGGAGAGCGCGACACGATACCACTCGCGGCATCGGGCGACTCCGCCCTGGCGGGCGAGATCCTGGTACGGGAGGCGACCTCCTACCGGATCCTCTTGGCGGGGCCGCGGGGCGAGCTGGCGCCGGGCTCGGCGGACTACATGGTGGATGTGCTGGAGGATCTTCCGCCCACCGTGACCGTGACCCGTCCGGGGCGCGATCTCCAGGTGACCAGCGTCGAGGAAGTCTTCGCCGACGTCTCGGCGGAGGACGACTACGGCGTCGCCCGGCTGGAGCTGGTCTATGCCGTGAACGGCGGGCCGGAGCAGGTGCGCCGGCTCGATGGAGGCGCGGCGCGCCGGAAGCGGGTCGAGGGCGGCCACACGTTCTTCCTGGAAGAGCTCTCCCTCGTGCCGGGTGACGTGATCGCCTACTACGGGCGGGCGAGGGACGGACGGCCCGCCGGGTCGGCGTCGAGGTCGGACATCTACTTCCTGACCGTGCGCCCGTTCGACCGGAGCTACCGCCAGGCCGACCAGGCCGGCGGCGGCGGTGGCGGCGAGCCGGCCATCGGCAACGCGCTCTCCGGGCCGCAGCGGGAGATCATCGCCGCCACGTTCAACCTGATCCGAGACCGAGCCGCGAGGAGCGACGCCGAGGTGAGGGAGGACCTCGCCACGATCGCCCTGGCGCAGGGGAGGCTCCGCGAGCAGGTGGAGACCCTGATCCGGCGGATGACGAGCCGAGGGGTGGTGAACATCGACTCCACCTTCCGCGCCATCCTGGAGGCCCTCCCGGAGGCGGCGCGCGAGATGCGCGCGGCGGAGGTCGAGCTGGGTCGCCGAGAGCCGGACGCGGCGCTCCCGCCGGAGCAGCGCGCGCTTCAGCAGCTGCAGCGGGCCGAGGCGGCCTTCCGCGAGGTGGAGGTGACGCGAGGTGGCGGCGGCGGCGGCGGCGGGGGCGACCAAGGGCGGATCGACGAGCTGGCCGATCTCTTCGAGCTCGAGCTGGATCGGATGCAGAACCAGTACGAGACGCTGCAGCGGGGGCGGCAGGAGTCGGCCGACCGCAGCGTGGACGAGACGCTCGAGAAGCTGCGCGAGCTGGCTCGGCGGCAGCAGCAGCAGGTGGAGCGATCGCGGGCGCGCGAGCGTGGGGCGGAGGCGGGCGGTGGGGGC